>NZ_JBQSVP010000157.1:0-6786 GCF_052376345.1 Psychrobacter sp. AOP5-GZ1-6
TAAAGGAATAATTATGCAAATTGAAAAACACAGCTTTTTAGTTACTGGTGGTGCGTCAGGTCTTGGGGAGTCAGTGGCTCGTGCTATCGTCGTTCAAGGCGGCAATATCGTCATCGCTGATCTAAACGAGTCAGCTGGACAGTCATTGGTCACTGAGTTGGGTGATAGGGCACGTTTTGTACGTTGTGATGTCACCAGTGGCGATGAAGTGCAAGCGGCTGTTGAGTTGGCAGAAAAAGCGTTCGGTGGTTTGCAAGGATCAATCAACTGTGCAGGTATCGCTGTCGTACAAAAATTACTAGATCGTGATAACAACCCTGCTGATCTTGAGTCATTCAGTCGCGGTGTGAATATCAATCTTATCGGCTCGTTTAACGTTGCGCGTTTGGTCGCAGCCAGTATTGCTAAGCGCGTAGCCAGCGATCACCAAGATAATAAAAATGCAGATCAAGGTGTTATCATCAATACAGCTTCTATCGCTGCTTTTGATGGTCAAGTGGGGCAAGCTAGCTACTCTTCTTCTAAGGCAGGCGTGGTGGGTTTGACCTTGCCGCTAGCACGTGAGTTGACGCGCCACGGTATTCGAGTGATGACGATTGCGCCTGGTATTTTTGCCACACCGATGATGGATAGTATCCCCGAAAAAGCGCGTGAGCAATTAGAGGCAGCCGTTCCTTATCCTAAGCGTTTGGGCGCGCCAAATGAATTTGCCAAACTTGTCCTCCATATCATCGATAACGCCTATCTCAATGGCGAAGTCATCCGCTTAGATGGTGCTATTCGTATGGTGTAATTATCTGTATTCAATGACCAAGCGAGTGTGATTTTTCATATACTTTACACATTAGCAAGCGACAAGCTTTGATATATTACGATGATAGCTATTTGCAATCATTCATATCAGAGGGGTTTTTGTCATGGCATTATCGCGTAATCGTACTTATCGCTCATTACTTGTCTTGATAAGCGTTGGGGTGGTGACGATTATCAGCAGCATTGCTTTTAATTATATGACACGCGCTTCTGCGGGTAGCAGTAGTACTTTGGAAGTGGTAAGTAATCAACCTATCGCTGATGTGGTGATTGATAAAGTGTTCGTTGATAAGTCCGAGCGCCGTTTGCAATTATTGAGTGGTGACGATGTGATTCGTACGTATCATATTGCATTGGGCGACAGTCCAGTCGGTCACAAGCAGCAAGAGGGCGATCAGCGTACACCAGTTGGTACTTATACCTTAGATTATAAAAACGAAAATTCTATTGCTCATCGCTCTATTCATATTAGCTATCCGAATGCAGCTGATAAAGCACGTGCTCAGCAATTGGGCGTCAGTCCGGGTGGAGATATTATGATCCATGGACAGATGAACGGCTTTGGTCATCTAGCCTCTATCAATCAGAAGTATGATTGGACGGACGGCTGTATTGCTGTTACTGATGACGAAATGGACGAGATTATGGCCGCGGTAAAGATTGGTACTACCATTGAGATTGTAGAGTAGAGCGATGAACACTTTCAACATACAATCAATCCTAAAAAAAATATAGGGCATGAAATTCGTTAAATGCTCAAAATGCCCTATCTTTCATACTTATATTCACCTTTCTTTTTTAAACCATTCTGCATATTTTCTTCTAAAAAACTGTTAATCTGAACTTAAAATTACATTTTAATGCTATTAATTAATAGCTCTTAGCAAATATCATTGCTAGTAGTAGGGCTTTGTTTGATAATTGGCTTGAAATAATTATATATATACCTTATATAAATGACAGATAATAGTCATCGCTGAACGCTAGAAAAGCGACTGACAATACTAATTATAAAAGGATACGAATATGAGATTTGAAAAATTTACCCAAAAACTGCAGTCTGCTATTCAAGAAGCTCAGAGTTTAGCACTAGGTCGTGATCATACGGGAATTGATCCTGTGCATTTGCTTGCTGTATTGCTGCAAGATGAATCCAATTTGTCTATCTGTCAACAAGCAGGTGCGTCTATTCCTGCTTTAAAGAATGGCGTGGCAAAGGCACTTGATAATCAGGCAACCATATCGGAGCCGACAGGAGATGTTAATTTAAACCCAAACTCGGTTAAAATTTTAAATTTAGCCGATCGTCAAGCGCAAAAAGAAGATGATGATTTTATTGCCACTGAATGGGTAATATTGGCGCTGTCTGAACAGGGCGAAACTAAAAAAATATTTGAAAGTGCTGGCGTAACAGCAAGCAAATTAAAAGCAGTGATTGAGGAGTTACGTGGTGATGACACCGTTAATAACCAAAATGCTGAAGACCAGCGTGATGCATTAAACAAATATACCATTAATCTGACCGAACAGGCGGAGCTTGGCAAGCTTGATCCCGTGATAGGTCGTGATGAAGAAATTCGCCGCACCATTCAAGTATTGTCTCGTCGTACCAAAAACAACCCAGTATTGATTGGTGAGCCAGGTGTTGGTAAAACAGCTATCGTCGAAGGATTGGCCCAAAAAATTGTTAATGGTGACGTACCAGAAGGTTTACGCCGTAAAGAGGTGCTATCGTTAGATCTAGGTGCTCTGATTGCGGGTGCAAAATTCCGCGGTGAATTTGAGGAGCGTCTCAAAAGTGTGCTGAGTGATTTGGCCAAGCAAGAAGGCAATGTCATTTTATTCATCGATGAGCTGCATACCATGGTGGGTGCAGGTAAATCTGAAGGTGCAATGGATGCTGGCAACATGCTAAAGCCTGCGCTAGCACGTGGTGAGCTGCACTGCGTTGGAGCGACGACACTGGATGAATATCGTCAATATATCGAAAAAGATGCTGCGCTTGAGCGTCGTTTCCAAAAAGTTTTAGTCGATGAGCCAACTGTAGAAGACACCATTGCGATATTACGTGGTCTAAAAGAGCGTTACGAGCTGCATCATGGTGTCGATATTCAAGACAGCGCCATCATTGCGGCGGCACGTATGAGCCATCGCTATATTACTGACCGTAAGCTACCCGATAAAGCGATTGACTTAATTGATGAAGCGGCCAGTCGCTTACGTATGGAGATGGACAGTAAGCCTGAAGCGTTGGGTAAGCTTGATAGTCGTTTGATTCAGCTAAAAATGCAGCGTGAAGTGCTCAAAAATGAAGAAGATGCTGGTGCGAAAGCTGAGCGTAAAGTGCTCGATGGTCAAATTGAAGAGCTAGAAAAAGAGTACGCGGATCTTAATGAAGTTTGGCAAGCAGAAAAAGCATTAGTCAAAGGCAGTCAGCAGTTAAAAGATGAGTTGGACAAAGCTCGTATTGCTTATGACAAAGCCAGCCGTGAGGGCGACTATGAGACCATGAGTAAGCTACAGTATGAAACTATTCCACAGTTAGAGCGTCGTATCACTGAGTCTGATTTAGCAGAGCAAAAAGAGCAGACAAGTGAAGGTAATAATGTAAAGTTGCTGCGTAACAAAGTAACAGACAATGAGATTGCTGAAGTCGTTGCTGCTGCGACAGGTATTCCTGTCAGTAAAATGATGCAAGGCGAACGTGACAAAATGCTGGAGATGGAAGAAAAGCTCCATGAGCGTGTGATTGGTCAAGATGAGGCGGTGCAAGCCGTGGCAAATGCGGTACGTCGCAGTCGTGCTGGCCTGTCTGATCCTAATCGTCCATCTGGATCGTTCTTATTCCTTGGACCTACTGGTGTTGGTAAAACTGAGTTGACCAAATCATTGGCGAACTTCTTGTTTGATAGTGAAGATTCGATTATACGTATCGACATGAGTGAGTATATGGAGAAGCATAGTGTCAGTCGCTTGGTAGGTGCGCCTCCAGGGTACGTGGGTTATGAAGAAGGTGGCGCTTTGACTGAAGCGGTACGCCGTAAACCTTATAGTGTGATTTTGTTTGATGAAGTCGAAAAAGCACACCCTGATGTGTTTAATATCTTATTGCAAGTATTAGACGATGGACGTTTGACAGATTCACAGGGCCGGGTGGTTGACTTCAAAAACACCGTCATTATTATGACCAGTAATTTGGGATCGCATAAAATTCAAGAGATGGTCGGCGAGAGCTATGATGATATCAAAGCCGAGGTCATGGATTCTGTCGGGCAGCACTTCCGTCCAGAGTTCGTGAACCGTATTGATGAAATCGTGGTATTCCATCCACTAGGTATGTCGCAAATGGCAGGTATTGCAGCGATTCAGTTAGATCGCTTGCGTCAACGTCTACATGAGCGTGAGATGGATATCGAGCTATCAACAGATGCAATGAATAAGTTGGTCGCAGTCGGTTATGACCCTGTGTATGGTGCACGTCCACTAAAACGCGCTATCCAACAAGAAATCGAAAATCCATTATCATTGAAGCTGTTAGCGGGTGATTTTGTTGCAGGAGATATCATTAAAGTGGATGTTGATGCGGATGACAAATTGACTTTTGATAAGCTTAGAGTGAGCTAATACCAAGTGCTCTAAACTGTTTTTTTGAATAAAACCCAACCCCTTACTTGCCTATTTTTTATATAGGTAATTAAGGGGTTTTTCGTTGTGCACTATAATTATGTTACCGTTTTCATACTTTGGTTATGTTATAACTGGTTTAAATATAAAATAAGGGAGACGACATGATGATGAGCAATAAAAAACAGAAAAATAGGCCATTAATCTTACCCTTAATCATGACAGCGTTGCTGTTTAGCACGTCAGCTTGCTCCAATCAGACAGCAGGCAATAGCAATGAAGAGTTGGTAGAGCATAAAGATGCCAAAACCTCAGATGCTCATTCCTCCATGAATACTGATAAACCCAAATTCATTACTGAAACAGTTGCAACTTTTGATGAGCCTTGGGCGATGACAGCCCTACCTAAAGTTGATAACGAACCACAAAAAATACTAGTGACACAAAAGACAGGTGAGTTATTTGTGGTCGATACCGAAACAGGTGCCAAGACAGCAGTAACTGGCGTACCAAAAGTTGCTTACGGTGGTCAGGGCGGTTTAGGCGATATTGTTATTGCACCAGACTTTGCTCGTACCAATAATATATATCTGAGCTACGTTGAGACGGATGCTGATAGCAATAAATTTGGTGCGAAAGTTATCAAGGCAAGATTAACAGGATTAGATACCAGGACACCAAGTTTGCAAGCTATTACGCCAATCTGGGAGCAGTCTCCAAAAGTAAAAGGACAAGGGCATTACAGTCATCGCCTCTTGTTTTCACCGGACGGGCAATATTTATATATTAGCTCAGGCGAGCGCCAAGAAAAAACGCCAGCGCAAGATATGAGTGTCAACTTAGGTAAAATCATACGTCTAAATGCTGATGGATCTATCCCAACAGACAATCCATTTGTGAATAATGAGAACGCCATTGCTAAGCAGTTTTGGACAGTAGGTCATCGCAATATATTGGGTATGGTTTTCGATGATAATGGTAAATTGTGGGCGCATGAAATGGGTCCAAGAGGTGGTGATGAATTTAATTTGATTGAAAAAGGTAAAAATTATGGCTGGCCAGTTGTCTCTAACGGGCGTAATTATTCGGGGATTGATATACCAGATCATGATACTCGGCCTGAGTTTGAAGCGCCCAAAATCACATGGACGCCAGTCATCTCACCTTCATCGATGAGCATCTACTCTTCGGGTACGCATAATGACTTTCCAGCATGGCAAGGCAGTATGCTGATCAGCGGTTTGTCCTCCCAATCGCTTGTTATCGTTGCTATCAATGATGACAATACAGCATTTGAACGTTACCGATACGATATGGGTGAGCGCGTCCGGAGTGTGCTGGCGGTAGATGGTAGTGTTTGGATGTTAGAAGATGGTAACGAGAGTGGCTTATTACGATTGTCACCACAATAAAAAGACGTGGCCTAGAAAAAATATTGTTAATAATCAAATACATTGAGACTTGTGTCAGTCAATGATGAACGTGTAAGTAATTGAATTAAGTTTGATAGTAATCTAGTAAGTTGTTAAGGTTATCTCTTCAAACAGTAAAGGTTAATATACAGATGGATCATGTTAAGGTTGACAGATTAGGTCCTTTCCCACGGGTGAGTAAGCCTGTTTTTATGATTTCTGCACTACTTATTATTGCATTCATTATTTTCGGAACACTGTTCACTGAGACTGCTGGAACGTTATTCAGTTTTTTACAAGGATTTATTACTGATAAATTCGGTTGGTTCTTCGTGATTTTGGTGAATGTGGCTCTAGTGCTGTGTGTTTATTTGGCTATGAGCCGTTATGGTGACATTCGCCTAGGCGCACAAACTGAAGCACCGCAGTACAGTCTATTTTCATGGATCGGTATGCTGTTCTCTGCTGGTATTGGTATCGGACTGGTCTATTGGGGTACAGCGGAGCCGCTATACCACTTTATGGCGCCACCGCTTGGTGAGAAAGAAACGATAGAAGCCGCTAAGCAAGCGATGAACATTACTTTCTTGCATTGGGGGTTTCATGCATGGGGACTATATACAATTGTGGCTTTGTCTCTAGCATACTTTCATTTTCGCCGTGGTTTACCGTTATCAATTCGCTCGACGCTTTATCCTCTATTGGGCAAAAAGATATATGGTCCATGGGGACATACCGTTGATATCTTGGCGGTATTTGGCACGATGTTCGGTGTCGTGACCTCACTTGGTCTTGGAGTAATGCAAATTAACTCAGGACTTGAGCGGTTATTTGGGATTCCCAATAGTCTAACGATACAAATCGCTTTGATCGCTTTTGTGACGGTGCTTGCAGCTTGCTCTGTTATGATGGGCTTGGACAAGGGTATTAAGCGTTT
>NZ_JBQSVP010000158.1:0-6400 GCF_052376345.1 Psychrobacter sp. AOP5-GZ1-6
TTTCTAAAAACCTTACTTTTCCTGTCTCTAAGTCATACTCGGCACCAACGACTAGCAATTGACCGCTATTAGTCAAATCTTCTAGCGCACGCGAACCATGCTTAAGCTGACTAACTGACATGCGTACGTTGGCACGGATAGAGCGGTCTAGCAATTCATCAGCATCGACATCCTGACCGTTCGCTGTTGCTAGCTCATGTAAATTATAGACACTTGGGCGAATACGATCGACGATAGATTGCAAGTTAGGAGAGTAGTTTTGCTCGGGATTGATAAGCGTCTCTACACAGGCCGTGACCGCACCGCAATGTGAATGTCCAAGTACCACGACCAGTTTTGTACCAAATTTTTCAGCAGCAAACTCAATGGATCCAATCTGTGAAGGCGCTACCACGTTTCCTGCGACTCGAATGACAAACAAATCACCTAAGCCCTGATCAAATACAATCTCAACAGGTACGCGTGCATCCGAACAACCCAAAATAATCGCCAAAGGATCTTGATCTTTCACCAACTCTGGTCGACGCTGCATACCTGACTCAATACTGGTAAGACTATCCACATAGCGTGCGTTGCCTTCTCTTAAAATCTCAAGGGCTTCTTGACCCGTTTTTGGGCGTGTATCGTTAG
Organism: Psychrobacter sp. AOP5-GZ1-6; assembly: GCF_052376345.1. NCBI lineage: Bacteria > Pseudomonadati > Pseudomonadota > Gammaproteobacteria > Moraxellales > Moraxellaceae > Psychrobacter > Psychrobacter sp. AOP5-GZ1-6. The sequence goes on from NZ_JBQSVP010000158.1 coordinate 631, forward strand.
GCATAAAATATCCTTTATTATCAATATTATGAAAGTGACAGGCTGTTTTAAATCGATTTATACAAACAAAAATTGGCTCAGTATTTACTAGCAATGATTAATAACCAGCATGCTGACCATATTTGTCAGCCACAACGTGATTGTATAGCAATCAGAATTAAAAATTGATAAAAAGTTTAGGTTTAATGTCTCTGCAGAACCTCCATACTTTTGCATCATAACTTTTTCCTCATATAGTATAGAGAAACGGTAAAGAGCAAAATGATAAATATTAACGGCAATTTTTTCCTTGTTTATCTAAAACCTGTCTCATTTCAAGCCTCACAATCTAATTAATGACACGTCCTAATACAAGCGATTGCATACCACTTGTCATCGCTTGCATCCTTATAACGAACTTGCACTAATTTATATCGAGGGTTTGTTATAATACGTGTCAATAAAACTAAGTTTATCTCTACTGATCATATCCACATTCAATCACCTTGATAGCAGCATCCTAAATAAATCGCCATATCATCATGTTAGATGCCTAGGAAAAAACCATGACCATCCCTCCTCCCAATACGCACAAAACTCCTGTATCACCCAATGATGACAAGGTGCTGTTGCAACTGACTGGTCTAAAAAAAACCTTTGATCAAACGGAAGTATTAAAAGATATCAACCTAGATATCAAGCATGGAGAGTTTCTGACCCTGCTAGGCCCATCCGGTTGTGGCAAGACGACATTACTACGTTTGATTGCAGGTTTTGAGCAGCCAAATGAGGGCGCTATATATTTGGATGGTCTACAGATGGCAGGGTTGCCAGCAGATAAACGTCCAGTCAATACTGTATTTCAGCAATATGCATTGTTTCCTCATATGAGTGTCGCACAAAATGTGGCGTACGGACTCAAACTCAAAAAAGTATCTAAAGATGAGACTAAAACACGAGTGAGCGAGATGCTCGCCATGGTACAGCTAGAGCATTTAGCCAATCGTAAACCACAAGATTTATCAGGTGGTCAGCAGCAGCGTGTAGCGATTGCGCGTGCCGTGATCAATCGTCCCAAATTATTATTACTTGATGAGCCATTATCCGCGCTCGATCACAAGCTGCGTTTGCAAATGCAATCTGAGCTAAAACGATTACAGCGTGAGCTGGGCATTACTTTTGTATTTGTCACTCATGACCAAGAAGAAGCACTATCGATGTCGGACCGTATCGCGGTGATGAAAGATGGCTCATTTCAGCAAATCGGCACACCCATTGAGATTTATGAGACGCCTGCCAACTTGTTCACCGCCAAATTCATCGGTGAGACCAACTTGTTCAAAGCTGAAGTAAAAGGTGTGTATCCCAATCAGCCAGATCGTGATGGCAAAGTCACCAACGGACGTATCGAAGTAGAGGTTTGCGAGGCGCAAGCACAAGATGGACCTACAGCACTACGGAATCTACGCCGTCCTAATTTTGCCAATGATGTGCAGGTAGGCGACATCGTAAATTTACTGCTTCGTCCTGAAGACTTACGGATTTATGATCCAAAAGATGATGAAAACATTGGCCTGTTTGGCCGCGTTATTGAAAGCAACTATAAAGGCAGTACGTTAGACTCAATTATCGAACTGGCAAACGGTCATATTATTAAGGCCTCTGAGTTCTTTGATGAAGACGACCCGAGCTTTGATTACAAACTAAACGAAGGTGTCAAAGTCTCATGGGTAGATGGCTGGGAATGGGTATTGCCAGAAGTCTCCGAAAATATGTCAGACACGACTGTACAAAAGGATGGTAGCTGATGGCACCTCGTAGCTTGGGCAGTAAAAGTCCTTTTCGTACCGCAACGCTATGGTTGATTTGGGGTTGGCTACTGATATTTGCGCTATTGCCAAACATCTTAGTCATTGCTGTCAGTTTTTTGACCCGTGATAGCAGTGCTTTTATTAGCTTGCCGGTCAGCATCGATAGTTATGTGCGTATGATCGACCCCTTATATTTTGAGGTCTTTGTGCACTCACTATGGATGGCAGGTATCACAACCGTCATCTGCTTACTACTCGGTTACCCTTTTGCTTGGCTGATATCTAAAGCCAAAGTACGCTGGCAACCACTATTGATGATGCTATTGATACTGCCATTTTGGACCAACTCTTTAGTACGTACCTATGCACTCAAATTACTGTTTGCTAATAACGGTTTGATTAATAAATCACTACTTGCTATAGGCGTTATCGATACACCTATCGATATTTTATATACGCAAGGTGCGGTGATTGCTGGTCTGACGTATTTGTTATTTCCATTTATGGTATTGCCTTTATATGCGGTGTTTACTGATTTACGTAATGACATGCTGTTGGCCTCTCAGGATTTGGGTGCATCCAAGACCCAGACGTTTTGGCACGTGGTGCTACCATTGACGACACCTGGGATTATCTCTGGGGTGCTCTTAGTGTTATTACCTGCGATGGGTATGTTTTATGTAGCAGATATTTTGGGTGGCTCACGTAACTTATTGGTCGGTAATATCATCAAAAACCAATTTTTAGATGCCCGTGACTGGCCATTTGGGGCCGCCGCCAGTGTAATACTGACACTGGCAATGGCGTTGTTATTACTCGCCTACCGCGCCAGCAGTCGCCGTATTGGTAAAACCGACTTTAATGAGGTGGCCTAATGTCTCATTCACGCACATTGAAGCTTGGCAGTATCGCTGCTAAAGGCTACCTTAGCTTGATTTATACCTTGCTATATCTACCTATCATCGTCTTAGTAGTGATGTCATTTAACCAGTCAAAGATTGGCTACAACTGGGGCGGGTTTAGCTTAAAGTGGTATGAATCGCTCTTTAATAACCAAGCGATGCTCGATGCGTTTTGGCACTCTATTGTCTTAGGTTTAGTCGCTGCAACTGTCTCAACGTTGATAGGTACACTCACTGCCCTAGCCTTACATCGTTATAATTTTCGCGGTAAAGGCCTACTAAATGGTCTGCTATTTGTGTTGATGATGTCGCCTGAGATTGTGCTCGCTATCTCGTTATTAGCATTGTTCTTATTAATCGGACTGCAATTGGGCTTTGTCTCACTGCTATTGGCACACATTACCTTTTGCTTGCCCTTCGTGGTCATCACTGTGTTTGCACGGCTGAGTAGCTTAGATGAGCGCTTGATGGAAGCGGCACGTGATTTAGGTGCCAATGAATCAACGATGGTGCGCACTGTACTAATTCCAGTCATTTTACCTGCGGTTATGGCAGGTTGGTTGCTGGCCTTTACCTTGTCACTAGATGATGTAGTGGTTTCAACCTTTGTGACAGGACCCAGTTATGAGATTTTACCGTTACGGATTTATTCTATGGTAAGAGTTGGGTTAAAGCCTGAGGTCAATGCCATTGGTACATTATTATTAGTCGCTTCTTTAATATTGGTTATTATCTCACAAGTACTGTTGCGCAAGCGCTAGCTGTTGCTGAATCATTAATTATATACTATGAATGAAAGTCAGCAACATATGTACTATAATGAATTTATCTCACTTTAGTGGTTAGGTCGTCTTATGCTAGAACTACGCCATCTCAACACCTTGACCGCGCTACGAGCGCATGGCTCACTTGCTGCCGCTGCCGATGAGCTGCACGTCACAGCGTCTGCGGTATCACACCAATTAAAAGAGCTAGAGAGTTACTACGATATCAACTTGGTCAATCGTCGTACGCGACCGCTCACCTTTACGCCAGCTGGTAAAGCCGTACTGGCATTAGCAGATAACATCCTGCCGCAAGTGACCCGTACCAAATCCAATCTTAAACGCCTAGCACACGGGCAAGCAGGCAGGTTACGCCTAGCCTCTGAATGTCACAGCTGCTTTGATTGGCTAATGCCGATACTCAATCAGTATCGCCGCGAATGGTCTGATGTGGAGCTGGACTTTGCGACGGGCTTTGAGCCTGAGCCCCATCATTTATTGATGGAAGGTGATATTGACCTGCTGATTACCACCAGCAACTTACCGATAGAAGGACTCTGTTATCAGCCACTATTTGAATACGAGAGTCGTTTAGTACTGTCACCCATGCATGATTTGGCAGCGCAAGATTTTATCGATCCAAGTGATTTGACTGATGAGACTTTGATTGCCTATCCCGTCGAGGCCAAACGTCTCGATATTATCGCCAACTTTATGACGCCAGCGCAGGTAAGCTTTGAGAGCGTTCGTACGACAGAGCTGACAGCGATGCTGATTCAGCTGGTCGCTAGTGAACGCGGAGTTGCTGCATTGCCTGATTGGGTCGTCGCGGAATATGAGAAAAAAGGTTGGGTCGTCTCGCGGAAGTTGGGTGTAGGTGTACATTGTCAGTTGTATGCAGCAACGCGCACATCTAGCCAAGATACGGCGTATATGCAAGGGTTTGCGAATTTACTAGAAGGGATAGTGAAGCCGTTGTAGGTTCATTACTGATTACTTTCTTATAGTTATAAAATATTAGTCACTTTTTCATATCGTAACAAATGTTATGGTAAATAATGGTTCCCTAGTGAGGAATTGAACCTTAGGCTGTAGGCTAATGGTATCAGGGTTTTAACTTGCTAAGATAACCACAGTGTACTTCATGGTGTACTTACCATACATATTCTATCTATGATCGGTGCGCTATACAGGCTTCGAACTATATGCTATATCTCAGAGAGTTGAGTCTCTGATAATCCCGGTGCGGTTCAACGTGCAAGTTACACAACAATTCGTATTTAAGGATAAGTATAATGAAAATTGAAATACGTCATGCCGAGCCAGAAGATGCAGAAGCGTTGCAAGCCATTCATGCAGATGAGGCCTTATATGCAAATACTTTGCAGTTGCCTATGCCGTCCAAGACCCTATGGCATAAACGATTGGCGGATATATCTGAAAATACGTATTTTCTGGTGGCTGAAGTTGAGGGTGAAGTAGTAGGTTGTCTAGGGCTTGATACCATGATATCAAAACGTCGACGCCATGTAGCAAGCTTTGGGGTCAGCGTAAAGTCCGCGTCACAGGGTAAGGGTGTGGGTCGAGCTCTTATAACTACAGCGCTGGATTTGGCCGATAATTGGCTGGATATAAAACGTATTGAGATTACTGCTTACACCGATAACATCGGAGGCATTGGTTTATATAAAAGCTTGGGCTTTGTGATAGAAGGTGAAATGGTGGATTATGCTTATCGTAACGGCGAGTATGTCAATGCCTATCAGATGGCAAGAATTCGAAAAGCTAAAAATGGGTGATTCTGGGTATACCCCAAGGTAACCAGTTATTTTGCCCTTCAAACCTATTAACAGACCACTTAAAATAGACTGCTATCATGGAACCACTTATAACAGACCATTAAACGATGACTATCTACCAACGGCTACAAAACCAACTTAAAGAAGTAAAATCCCAGCGCGGTTGCCACTAATGTCAGGCCAACGTGCAGACCTATCAATGCAAGACCTGCTAATAACCTGCCTTCGCTGATAAAAGTAAACACTTCCGCGCTAAAGGTACTAAAAGTCGTCAACCCGCCCAAAAACCCAGTGATCACAAACAGTCGAATATTAGGAGACAGACCGCTGCCCATCCGCTCGAACCAAACTAAGGCCAACCCTATTAGCAGACCGCCCAAGATATTAGCACCCAATGTACCCAGTGGTATCCAGCTGTGCAGCGGGTTAAAGCGAGCCAACCATGTCCGCAAGCACGCGCCAAATGCTGCTCCTAAACCAACGGCAAGCCACTGCATAGACCATCCTTACTTCTA
>NZ_JBQSVP010000159.1:0-6389 GCF_052376345.1 Psychrobacter sp. AOP5-GZ1-6
AGTGTCGAATACTGGCGTACAAACTTTGTAGCCCGTAAACCAGCAAAAACAGCGCACCTGCGAATCTGGCGATATCTACAGCATGTGGATAACGAGCTGTCACCGCGCCAAATCCAGCAACACCTGCTGAGATTAATAGTGCATCGCTGACGGCACAGAATAGGCAGATAAAAAATATGTGTTCACGTTTGATACCTTGCTTCAGTACAAAGGCATTTTGTGAGCCAATCGCTAAGATAAGCGATAGTCCAAGTAAAAAGCCAGAGGTATAATCGGTCACATTCATCATAATGGGCTCATCATTCAGAGAATAGATGTGTTTAAGGCATAGGAATATTGACACTTTGCTTACTGGCAGTGCCAAAAAAAGCTGTTAAGATACGTTATTGAATCAATATATGCAATACGAGCACAATGTGAGTGCGTGGGATAAGAGGCAAGGTAGGTCATGGTAGTAAGTTTGACGAGAATATTCCAGTCATTTGGACAAGAATCCGATGACCTGCCAACACAAGCGGCCAAGAACGCTCAGGAATTGGGCGCCAGTCAAGAAATAGAATTAGAGGCCGCTAATATTGATAGTGTTGGTACTAACAATGCTGATGATGGAAGTGTTGATGGAGGCGAGCAAACTAACCATAAGTCTTCTCCGCTGACGCCGCCCGAGCGTGCCAACCGTATTTGTGATGCATTGGCGCAAGTGAGTGATATCCGAACCCCCACGCCTTTGACCGATAGATACCTGTCCAATCGTGCTCAAATGCGCCCAACCAATAGACCTCCTTTTGACCCAGATACCTTATGGTATCTCAAACATGGACGCTGTCCGATTATGACTGAGCTTATTGACGTGGTCGACGAGGCCACCCTAAATGCCATGCCGATTGAGGCTGTCGCGATACTAGACCGAATCAACGGTAAGTTAAAGCGCTACCGTGAATGGAGTAGTGAACTTAATGAGGCGCAGCAACAGCAGCATAATGAGCGTCAGTTCGTCATCGACAAGCTGGTGTCGGAAAGTATTCCAGAAGCATTACATCATTATGAGCAATTGCAGCGGTTCAGCCCGCATCGCACCAAAAACAACACATTACAAGGCAAGATGACCGCCGGTGGCATGTTAACTGATTTGTTTTTAGAGATTGATTACGAGCTTGACGAGCTGTTAGATGAGCTACACCAAACGGTGATGAACCGTCTAGCCTCTACGCATCGTTATGTCAAAAGCCGTACACAAAGTTAATCAATGATCAAAACGCGTCTAGCGTTTGTGAAAGTACGCCTTTTATCTTCATGAGATTGAGATATATTTTGAGATTAATTGATCTCATATAGCTAAGTAAGGTTTTGATAGAGTCTTATTTTTAATAGGCTAGGGCATGTTATCAACTAGCACATTTAGTGGTTTTAAAATGGTTAAATTTTGCCAATACGTTCATATCAACGGCAAATTTTTCCTTATTTATCTACGATTTTTCAAATTTTAAGCTTTACAATCTAATTGGTGGTACGCCTTAAAGCACAAATAACAATAAAATTGCCAAGAAATTCTGTTAAATAATGAGGACTGTCTAATGACCCAAGTTACTGCAATGCTCTTTGCATTTGTTTTGTATGGACTGTTACCTATAGCTGGGTTATATCTAGGATATCGTACCATCAAAAAAGTCACTGCTCCTAAGATGCTAGCGTATGAGGCCATGCCGCAGTTGGGCTATATTCCCGAAAAAAGCTTGCCAGTGGAAGTTAGAACGGCACTCACTAAAATCAATGAAAAAGGTGAGAAGCTGCGTGTCATTTATGGCGATACCAATAATGATGGAAAAATTGACGATAAAGATACTATCAGTGAAACCTATATCATGATTCAAAACTTAATGGATAGGCATGTACCACTTGCTGTGGCTGATTATCGCCGTTTACATGATATAGACAACGGAATCGCTGACACGACTAAAATTAAGCATTCTAATGTTACAGGGAAAGAGGCGCTGCTAGAGGTGCTTGAGACAGTTGATACTCAGTTTGATGATTTACTTAATGCCTCATATCATCAAGATGGTCAAAAGCTATTAGCAACCAACCGCTATCTACAAAAACGCTTTGATAATCCAGCTCCTGATTCAGTCATCAACGGCTATAAGACTGCTGATAGCAGCATATCTACTATTGAAGCACCTACTACTAAGTCTTCTAGTAGCGCTAAAGCCAAGGACATCACCTTGTGAATGACGTAGTATTCATGCGAGAGCCTAATAGGATAAATGAGAGTGTTATAAATAAGAAATAGTGAGTGTATATGAGTATCTTAATCGGGGCTGCAATCGTTACGACGGTCACCGCTTTTTACTTGGGGAAAAAAGGTTGGCAGGCTTTCCATAAAGCAGTCGGTATTACCCCTGGAGTGCTTGTTTATCAGAATGATGCTGCGCCACTGTCATTATCTAAATTAAGCTGGCAGCAACTAAATTTAAATAAAAAATATTTGCAAAACTTGTCAGAGCAGCAACTGCGCCAACTAAAATGTATCGATGAAAAAGTTAATAGCTATCAATCTTATCAAAAAACACGACAAGATCAGCATAAAGGATCTGTGGTAACAGAACAGCAGTTTGTACTGAATAAGATGTTGTACACTCGGCTGCCTGAAATGCTTGCTAGCCATCACCAGCTAGTTACTATGAATAAAAGCACTGATAATGTGATGAGTAGTGAAAAAAAAGTGGAAGCCAATCAGCTATTAGAGAGTGTTTTCAATAATATTGAGCAACGTTTGGATCAGTTATTGGCGCAAGTAGACACACAGCAGCTGCAAGAATTACGAGCTATGAAAAAGTATATTGACAGTCACGATAGCTAAGCCTACGTCGTCAGGCTTATCATCTCTTACTATAAAATACACACAAGAAAGCAGCCAATGATGAATAATCATTGGCTGCTTTCTTGTGTGTCACTTTAAACATATAGCTTTAAAACGATAAGAGTCTCAACATAATGATTACTTAGCGTTTATTGTTGCGATCACGGGTATTACGTGTACCACGGCTGGCAGGACTAGCACTGCTTTTAGGTTTTGCACTGCTTTTGCGATTGTCGCTACGACTATCAGTAGTGCGACGCGCTTTAAGCGGCTTGCTTCTGATACGTTCTTGCTTCTCTTTAGCCGCACCATGCAGACCAGTACCATAACGTGGGCGCAAGCTTACTAAGTCTGTCAAGGTATTGATGTCTTTTCTATCCAGTTCTAAGAAACGACCGGTACGCAGCTCTTTTGGCAGAGCAATCGTACCATAGCGGGTGCGTAGTAGACGGCTTACTTTTAGGCCTTGTGACTCAAATAAGCGACGTACTTCACGGTTACGCCCTTCTTTTAGCTGGACGTGATACCACTTATTGACACCTTCACCACCACCTTCTTTGATGTCTTCAAACTGTGCTACACCATCTTCTAGCATGACGCCAGCAGTCAGTGTGCGGGCGATATCAGGCGTCACTTCACCCAATACACGTACGGCATATTCACGAGTGACTTCACTAGATGGGTGCATCAAGCGATGCGCCATTTCACCATCATTGGTAAATAATAATAGGCCAGTTGAATTAATGTCCAAGCGTCCAACCATGACCCAGCGATCATGGGTTAGCTTTGGCAAACGTTCAAAAACGGTTGGACGGCCTTCTGGATCTTTGGCAGAACAGACTTCGCCTTCAGGCTTATAATAAGCGATAACACGGCGACGCTTTTCGTTTTCAGAGGTGTATTTGATCTGACGACCATCAACACGAATCTCATCGCCTTGCTCGACACGATCACCAATGGTTGCTGGACCGTTATTCACAGTGACGCGACCGGCTTTGATAACTTCTTCCATTTGACGGCGTGAACCAAGCCCCATACGGGCAAGGGCTTTTTGTAGTTTTTCGTCTTTCATAATGATTTCCTGGAGTCGGTGGGTTTACATTTCTCAATGTAAAAAATTGGATTGAGTATTATACGCTATTTAGCACTACTTATCAGCAGAGTTACAAATTATTATGATGGGTTGCGTACGGAATATTTATATAGAAATTATAGAGTTAGGTGCGACTATATTATGCTTGATTGTATTTCATTGACATATATTTCAGATAGATAGTAAGTGATAACTTCGAATAACTGCTTTTATTATATTTATAAAAAACAACAATACAATTTAATATACATATTAATAATAAATCATTGATTGTCATAAAACTTTTGTCTTGTTATTATATTCACTTAAGCGGATAATAGTATTGTTATTTTATCTCTCAAAAAAACGAACAAGCGCACTATTAATGATTGTTAGATCATATATTTGAGTGCTCCATATATCAAATATATCTGAGATATTTATAAATGATAGTGCCTAAATATCAGGCGCTTATGTTAGTAGGTAAGCCGTTACTTTATAGTATCTTTACCATGTAATCGTAGTAAACAGCTGAATATTTCTTAGCTATTATAGAGACTGATAAGGTCGTTATTATGCATCACTCCTCCAAAATTGTTTGTTCACTATTAGTCATAGTCTTTGGTCTTGTATCAGGTTGTGCTACGACGGTAAGTGGTGGACTTAAATCTGGAGATTTACCACCTGTAGGTGATTTTACAGCAGAAAATGGTTTGCAGTTTAATATACAGCCTTTGAATTTAGCGACTTTACCAGTCAAGCAAGCGCCCAAAATTAATAATGATATTTATCAATTGATTCAGACATCGGGTCGAGTCGACTATCGTATCGCCCAAGGTGATGTTTTAAATATTAATTTGGTTGATTATCCAGATCTAACGCCATCAGGTGTTAGCAATACTAGCAACCCTTATGCTTCAGGGTTTCCTGTAGATCAACAAGGATTTATCCAGTTTCCTCTTATTGGACGTATTAAGGCTAGCGGTATAAGCGTGCCTCAGTTTACGGCAAATTTACGAGGACAACTGCAACGCTATTTAAAATATCCAGACCCTCAGGTGAAGGTCGTTAACTATCGTGGCAATAAGTTCTTTATTGATGGTGAGGTCAACCAACCAGGTGAGTTTGTTATTGCGGATACGCCTGTTTCGTTATATGGCGCGATTTCTATGGCAGGCGGTGCGACAGCTACAGGTGATTCAAACAGTATCGTATTGAACCGTAAAGGCAAGAGTTACAACATTGGCTTGCAGTCATTGCGAGAGGTTGGGTCATCAGGAAACCAAATCTATTTGCGAGATGGCGACTCAGTTCATGTGAATAGCCAAAGCCGTAATAAGGTTTACGTATTGGGCGAGTTTGGAAAAGTTGAGCCTGTAGATATTCCTGAGCAAGGATTGAGTTTGGCTCATGCATTAGGCGAGTCAAGAGGGCTTGATTCTAATACCGCGAACGCAGCTAAGATATATATCGTTCGTGACAATCCTGATTATCAGCGCACCAATATTTATTATGTTGATATGCAGACTATTACTAGCTTTGCGCTCGCCAACCGCTTTGATATGCAACCCAATGATATTTTGTATGTTGATCCAACAGGTCTGGCACGCTGGAACCGAGTCATCAGCGCGTTATTACCTTCTACCTCTGCAATCAATGTTATTTCAGGGTTATAAGCAAAGCGATATATTATGGCATTTGACAATATTTTAGTGGTTTGTGTGGGTAATATTTGCCGTAGCCCCATAGCAGCGGCCATCATGAGTGAGCAGTACCCAAATAAGCACATTGACTCTGCAGGAGTATCGGCAGTTATTGGTCATTCTGCTGATCCAAAAGCTGTGGAGCTGATGGCAACGCATCATACAGATATAAGTAAGCATATTGCTAAACAGATCAATCAAGAAATGACAATAGCGGCAGATCTCATTCTGACTATGTCAACCAACGAAACCAAGTGGATAGAATCGCAGTGGCCACATTGCCGCGGTAAAGTCTTCAAAATTGGTCATTGGCTAGATAAAGATATTGAAGACCCTTATGGTCACGATGTGTCAGCATTCGAGACTGCCAGAAAAAATATTATTAGTAGCCTTGAGCTGTGGGCTGACAAAATTAGTTGAGTAGCGAGTGTATGAGTAAAGAGTCACAAAAATCCTCAGAATCTGTCAGCGATCGAGATAACGATGAGATTGACTTATTAGCCTTGCTTTGGGTGTTATTACGTGGCTGGAAAATGATCGTTATTTTTGCGCTACTGGGTTTGACGATTGGCGTGCTGTATAGCCGCTATGTAAACCCGACATTTCAAGCGGATGCCTTGTTGCAACTTGATGACCAAGATCAAGGTATCTCGGCACTTGGAAGCAATATTTCTGAGTTAGTGGCACCACAAGTTAGCAAAGCGGATACAGAGGCAGAGCTCATCAGATCACGAATGATTTTAGAGCCAGTGGT
>NZ_JBQSVP010000160.1:0-6357 GCF_052376345.1 Psychrobacter sp. AOP5-GZ1-6
TCTTTTACATCAATTATGGCTACGTCTGATGCCAGCATACTTTTTAGAACACCACCATTTTTATTATTTCAGGCGTATTGACCTAGGGTTTTGAGGAGCGAATCTGTGAAATGAGTAGGGATTATTGCATAAATAGGGTGATTGTAACAAAAAGTTTCATTTTTTGGCCTTTGTAACCCGCTCAATGATGAATGCTTGCAAATCTTAACTCTCGTGCCGTTAAACACTGACAGACTGTATGAAATAGTTTGTTACTATTATATTCATCGGAAGCAAGGCGATATGACTATAGAAGTCATCACAAGTAACTTGCTTATTCTGATCGATGTTAAGGAGTTCATAATGAGAAATATACAAAAAGTATTACTTACATTAACAGCTGGTTCTTTATTGACGGTTGGTGCTCAAGCCGCTACATCTTATAGCAATGGCTATACTGGACAGCCATATGTTGGTGCTAAAGTTGGTCAGTTCGATTTAGACATTGATAACGCAGATGATCCAACCGCTTACGGAGTTTATGGTGGTTACAACTTTGATTCTACTTTTGGTGTCGAAGCAGAATATGTAGGTTCGGATGATGCTGATTATCGTAACGGTGATCTGGATGCCAAGACTTATGGTGCATACGGTACCGCTCGCTACCAATTCCCGAATACTGGTCTATATGCAAAAGGTAAGCTAGGGGTTGCAAAGACTGAAGTTGAAGGTGACTACACTAACGGTGCGGTTAGAGTATCGAACTCTACCAGTGATACGGGTATAGCAGGCGGTGTGGGTCTCGGTTATTCAGTCAACCCCGACTTTGGTGTCGAGGCTGAATACTCGGTGATGGACAGCGATGTCGATGCCAAATTATTAACAGTTGGTGCTCAATTAAAGTTCTAAGTAATTTTTCTAAACCTTTTTATTGAAGGCTTGTCTGATGAGCTTTTTCATACAGATAATATATAACCAATCAAAATGTGATTTTAAGGAAATAAAATGAAAACTCTACAAAAAACTCTAATGGCAGTAGTAGCAGGTTCTTTATTAAGCGTAGGTGCACAAGCCGCTGTATCTTATGGTAACGGCTATACTGGTCAACCATATGTCGGTGCTAAAGTCGGTCAATTTGATTTAGATACCAATAACGCTGATGACCCAACTGCCTATGGTGTTTACGCTGGTTACAACTTTGATCCTAACTTCGGTATCGAAGCAGAGTATGTCGGTTCAGACGATGCTGACTACCGTGGTGGTGATATTGATGCTAAATCTTATGGTGCTTATGGTACTTATCGTTATGCTTTCGCTGACAGCGGTGTATATGCAAAAGGTAAGGTTGGTGTGGCACGAACTGAAGTTGAAGCATCTAATACAACGCTTGGCCAGTATAATGGCGAGGATAAAGATACTAGCTTAGCTGGCGGTGTGGGTCTTGGTTATTCAGTAACCCCTGCCTTCAACGTAGAAGCGGAATACGATATGCTAGGTAGCGATACAGATCTTATGACTATTGGCGCAAACATCAAGTTCTAAATTGTTAGCAAGTAGCAGCATAAATAAAAAAACGCATCCTTCGGGGTGCGTTTTTTTGCGCGTGATAAAAATAAAACAAAAGTCATCAAAAAAGCGTGCATTAAAAATAAGGTTCTGCTAGAATCCTGCATTCAACAATAGTCCATCTAAATTTTGTGTTTTGCTATATTTATGCAGATGGCATTTTAGCCTTACCTAATAGGAAATATATGAACACTCTACAAAAAGCTTTAATCGCATTATCAGTTGGTTCTTTGGTGAGTGTAAGCGCTCAAGCTGCCGTTAATTATGCAGGTCAGCCGTATGCTGGTGTAAAAGTTGGTCAGTACAGCCCAGACGCAGATGTAGATGATGACGCAGTGTCATATGGCGTTTATGGTGGTTATAAATTTACTCCAGAGTTTGGCGTAGAGGCTGAATATTTAACCACTGGTGATACTGATTCGTTCAATGATCGTTTTGAGAAAGCTGAGTACAGTGCTGATGTATATGGCTTATATGGTACTTATGACTATACTTTTCCAAATACTGGACTTTATGCAAAAGGTCGTTTGGGTATTGCAAAAAACAAAATTGAGGCGGAATACACGGATAAACTTGATGCTAGTCAAAATGAGAGTTTGAGTCATTCTGATACGGGAGTAGCCGGTGGATTAGGTCTTGGCTATAACATTAGCTCTATGGTTTCTATTGAAGCTATGTATAATATTTATCCTCAAGTTGAGGATGAATTTGAGGATATTAGCGTAAGCGGCGTTACTTTAGGCGCTCACTTTAAGTTCTAATCAAATAAAGAATAAATAAAAAACGCATCCTTCGAGGTGCGTTTTTTTTGTGGGTTAGATTTTTATGCTTTCAATCATTTTATTAAAGGTATGAGCATCATATATTGATGATTTTTAAGAAGTCGCTTAGAAGCATCACGTCGTGATGCTGAAGCGCAGGTGGTGCTCGCGCGCGGTTCCGAAGAGTCGATTCGCCTGATTACTAGCGCGATGGGTGAAGAAGAAATGCCGGTCGTTTACTTGCTTGGTGAGCAGTATATTAAAGCGATGCGTGATTTGGCTGAGTCTGATAACTCAAAAATGGTGGTATTACCCGCTGATATTCTTAGTACCGTCAAAGGGATGGTCGGTGATAAGCTAAAGGTGTAATAGGCAGGTTTTATGGCATATAAAAAAGACCTCATTAGAGGTCTTTTTTGGTTTTCAGCAGTCATTTTAAGCAGTCGTTTTAAATAACTTTTGAAAAACGATCTGCGTGTTTTGTCTTAAGGTATTCATCGAAGACCATCGCAACGTTTCGACCCAATAAGCGTCCACGTGGCAAGACACGAATACCTGCCGCATCCATATCAATGAGTCTGTCACCCTGCATGGCACCGAGCTGCGCTATTTCATCGATAAAATAGGTAATCGCATCGATACCGAATTTTTGATTCACGTCTTTAAAGTCAACATAGTCATGACAGAGCAAATTCATAATCACGTATTCACGTAGGCGGTCTTTAATCGATGTCTTGATGACTTTTACCGCTGGCATGACCATAGGGTTGCTTCGAGCAGCATCTATACTGGCTTGGTAAGCTTGCAAGTCCGTATCGTTTTGCAATATATAACGTGTGTTCGCATTAGATATTTGACTAATAGATGACACACCAAAGCCCAATAAGTCACAATCACCCATGATAGTATAACCCTGAAAGTTACGATGTAATTTCCCCTCGCGCTGTGCGACAGCGAGTTCATCATCAGGCTTGGCGAAATGGTCAATACCGATGTATTGATAGCCCGCGTCGCTTAGCGTATTGATGGTATTGCCAAGCATTGTAAGCTTGGCTGCTGGATTGGGTAAGTCTTCATCTTTGATCTGACGTTGCGCTTTAAAGCGTTCTGGCAGATGCGCGTAGTTAAACACCGACAAACGATCTGGTGACATCTCGATGATGCGCTGTACGGTTTTGTCCAATGTATCTGGCGTTTGATGGGGCAAGCCATAAATCAGGTCGATATTAATAGAGTGAAAGCCGAGTTCGCGCGCTTCATTTAACACATTTTCAATCAATTCTGCTGAATGTACGCGATTGACGGCGATTTGTACCGTGTCATCTAAGTCTTGTACACCCAAGCTAATGCGGTTAAAGCCAAGACCACGCAGCACTTTTAGCGTATCTTCACTTAGCTCACGCGGGTCAATCTCAATAGAGTAATCACCTTCATTTTCGGGTAAAAACTCAAACTGCGTCTGTAAAAACTCCCACAGCTGAACCATTTCTTCATCACGCAAAAACGTCGGCGTACCACCGCCCAAATGTAGCTGCTTGACCAATGGTTTGCTACTGCCTTCTGGTGCCGATAATAAGCGTCGTTTGTGCTTAATCTCAGCAATTAAGTACTGCAAATAATCGCCCGAATCGCCATTTTTTTTGGTGATAATTTTATTACAAGCACAGTAGTAGCAAAGGTGACGACAAAATGGAATATGAAAATATAGTGATAGTGGTGCACGCGCTTCACGGTTTTGCAGGATTTTTGTCTCAAGGCCGTCAGCGATTGGTGAGAACTCTAATGCCGTTGGATAAGAGGTATATCGCGGCCCTGAGCGATTGTATTTATTGATAATCGCTTCATCAAAGGCAGGTAGCTGCTTGCTCGTAATGCTACCGCGCGTACTGGCATAAGGGTTGTCTGGTTGCATGACAGGTCGCGTCGTCGTCGGCTGCTCTCCAGCGCGATTGTAAGGCTGCTCGATATGGTCAGTACTGTTAGAATTGTTCTGTTCTGAATGTTCTGTCATGCGATATTCCTCATGTTGACCATAGCTATTACTGGATTTTGTCTGGCTCACCGATAGTGATCTTAATCGTTTATTTATGAGCATTTTTACAGCAATATTTATGTCTAAATAGACAGTCGCTAGTATAACAAATCCCTGTTAGTAGTGGGGTGAATAAATAGGGCGTGTCCTCACTCTGAATAGTAAATATTAAATGGATTAAAAATGGCTAAATATTTGCCAAACTGCGTCAAGTAGCTTGCTAATATCTCGATATTATCTGCACTACTTTCCTTGTTTAACTGCTATTTGTCTCATTTTTATCTCCATTTTCAAAATGAGGGCATGCCCTAGCGCTTTTAGATAAAACGTCTAGGTATCATGGGATAGTCACTGGCTCATTAAGTATAGGCACTTATGATTAAAAACACGACATTTGCGCACCTATAGATAATCCTCTATTATCGAGAGAGCCTCTTTATAGGAAATACTTATGTCGTTTGCTCAAGTTTATACCCGCTCAGTCGTCGGTCTACATGCGCCCAAAGTCATTATTGAGGTGCACTTATCGCAAGGTCTGCCTGCTTTGACCATTGTTGGTTTGCCTGAAGCTGCCGTACGTGAGAGCAAAGACAGAGTACGTTCTGCGATATTGAATTCTGGGTTTCAGTTCCCCAATCGCCGTCTAACTATTAACTTAGCACCTGCTGATTTACCCAAAGACGGTGCGCGCCTAGACTTACCAATTGCGATAGGTATATTGGCAGCCAGCGACCAGCTCGATCCAGAGGTATTATCAGGGTTTGAGTTTATTGGTGAGTTGGCGTTAAACGGAAACTTGCGACAAGTAACAGGCAGTTTGGCAGTTGCACGAGCGATTAAAGCGGAAAGACTGGCTGCAACGTCATTGAGCAGTAACGAGCGACCATTAAACGAGCAGCACTCAGTAGAGACATCAGAATCAGTCAAGTTAATAGTGCCATTGGATAATGGAGCGGAAGCCAGCCGCGTCGAGGGCGTAGAGATATTAGGCGCCCAAAGTCTCAAAGCCGTCTGCGATCACTTACGGTCATTGGCTGATTCTAGCGGATTTTATCAGCCTTTGGATATCGTTACACCCAGTATCGCCCCAAAGCATGTCGGCTATCAAGTGGATTTGGCCGATGTCAAAGGACAGCACCATGCGCGGCGTGCGCTAGAGATTGCAGCAGCAGGTGGTCACTCGATACTGTTTACCGGGCCACCCGGCTCAGGTAAGACATTGATGGCATCGCGACTACCGACTATTTTGCCTGATCTCAGTGACGAAGATGCGTTAGAAGTAGCCAGTACGTATTCAGTCGCAGACAGCGATTATGATTATGGCACACGTCCTTTCAGACAGGTTCATCATACAATATCAGCCGTGGCCTTGGTCGGTGGGTGTCATTTTCCACAATCTTTGTCAAAATTCCATATAACCTGTCATAATAGATATTATCGATAGGGAGTAATAAATGAGTAATTTTGAACCGTTTAAAGGAATAGATTTAATAGCTAAGCAATCAAATATTGACATTAGTGACTTTCTCAACTTAGTTAATTATAAAAAAGGTATCAAAAATAGGTTTTTCTATAACTCTTCATATCAAGTTATTTGGTACAAAAGCTTATATAATTTAGGTGAAGGTAATGACAATAGACGAGTGGAAGTTATTTTTGTAAGTAAAACGGGCTATGAAATGAACGTGAAACTACCGCTCAGACTTATGTTCAAAATACCTATTGGTTCTGTTTGGAAAAATGGTCTTATGGTCGAGGAGTTGGACACAGACCACCATGTGTTTACATTACAAAAAGCATTAGGAGAAGAATATAGAAGACCAAATGTTGACTATATATCTTCATTCTTTGAAAAGCAGAAAAAGAAGAAAAAAGAGAAGGATGGAATAAAATACGAAGCTAAGGTGGTTTTGAGCAAAGACATTTACCCTGTTAGCGATATTGATAAAGACGCAAACACTTTAATAGTTGTTGAACAAGATGGGATTAAGTTTGTCATTCATCCTCTCACCTTTTTTC
>NZ_JBQSVP010000161.1:0-6336 GCF_052376345.1 Psychrobacter sp. AOP5-GZ1-6
TTAAAATAGTTGATCAGCTCCTCTACGCGCACGGCACCGACAGGTGGCAATTGACCCTCATTTAGATAGCGACGTACATTGGCATAGCTACCTGTATCAGTATCGATAGACAAAGTTGACACCGCTATATCCATCGTGCGATGTACAGGATTGGCTTCGTTTTTTTGATAATTATCACCGGCTTCTGGTGTGATGCTGATAGGTTCAGGTCTGACTATAGGCGCTGGTATTGGAGCTTGTATGTCTGAAGAAGGTAGCGGTGATGCCGACTCCCTCACCACCTTAAAGGAATCAACGCTGTTCCTGTCAGAGACTGACGGTGTATTTGGTAAGGTATCAGGGCGGCGTGGTTTTTTCATTACGGTACTTGTTGATGGTTCTACCACCGGCTTACTTGCTTGCTGTGAGCTACAAGCCGTCAACCCCACACTGGCGACAATAGCCAATAACAGTGTGTGTTTGGCTGGATGATATTTATGCGCGCGCGAAAAACAGACAGATGACAAAGATGACATAGCAACTACTCCGTATAATAGATAGACAATGGGTTTTAAAAAAATTAATAGTCAAAAGTTGAGTTAACTATACTTCAGCTATTTTGTAAAAGCTACCAAACAAAGCACGATAGAGAAACTTAATAAAGCACGTCATGAACTGTCGTCTATTCTGACTTATACCTTTTTAATTCTGCCAATTTCCTTTACGATAGCACTATCCTATTTGTACGCTTGAACCCATTATCTATACCTATTAAAACTGATAAGTGAATCCTACGTTATGTCTGATGTTATTGATAATACGATTGCCCCAACCATTTCCAATGAACCGATGGATACTCGCTCAGTCGCAGAGTTCACTGAGCAAGCCTATCTCAACTACGCCATGTACGTCATCATGGATCGGGCGCTGCCAAATATCGCTGATGGTCTAAAACCTGTTCAACGCCGCATCGTCTATGCCATGAGCGAGTTGGGCTTGAAAGCCACCGCCAAGGCCAAAAAGTCCGCACGTACGGTCGGTGACGTATTGGGTAAATACCATCCGCACGGTGACAGTGCGTGTTATGAGGCGATGGTACTGATGGCACAGCCGTTCAGCTATCGCTATCCGCTTATCACGGGTCAAGGCAACTGGGGTAGCCCAGATGATCCAAAGTCATTCGCCGCGATGCGTTATACCGAAGCCAAGATGTCAGCTTACGCCAATACCTTACTTGCAGAGTTAGGGCAAGGTACGGTCGATTGGCAGGATAACTTTGATGGCACGATGCAAGAGCCAACCACCCTACCTGCCCGCCTGCCCAACATCTTGCTAAACGGTACAACAGGTATCGCGGTCGGTATGGCAACCGATATTCCACCGCACAACCTCAATGAAGTGGTGCGTGCAGCAATTCGCTTGCTCAAAAACCCCGAGCTATCGGTTAAACAGCTTACCCAATCGATACCAGCGCCAGACTTGCCAACACCAGCGGAAATTATTACCAACAAAAAAGACTTGCAAGCGATGTATGAAACCGGTCGCGGTAGCTATAAAATGCGTGCGACTTTCCATATTGACCCTAAAGAAAAAAATCTCGTCATTATCGATGCACTGCCGTACCAAGTATCGGGCAACAAAATCCAAGAGCAAATCGCCAAGCTCATGATGGATAAAAAACTACCTTGGGTCACAGATATTCATGATGAGTCAGATCACGAAAACGCTTGCCGTATCGTGCTTGAATTGAAATCAACACGGGTCGATGTCGATCGTGTTATGAGTCATCTGTTTGCCAGTACAGATCTAGAAAGCAACTACCGCGTCAATATGAACATGATTGGCTTAAACGGTAAACCGCAAGTTAAAAACCTCAAAGAAATATTAGAAGAATGGCTAGTGTGTCGCCGCTCAGTGGTCACCCGCCGCTTGGAGTACCGCCTCGATAAAATCGACAAACGCTTACATATTTTGGCAGGCTTACTGATTGCTTATCTGAATATTGATGAAGTCATTCGCATCATTCGTGAAGAGGACGATCCAAAAGCAACCTTAATGCAGGACTATGATCTGACTGATATTCAAGCCAATGCCATATTGGATATTCGTCTACGTCAGTTGGCAAAGTTAGAGGAAATCGAGTTACGCCGTGAGCAAGATGAGCTAGCCGCTGAACGCGCCATCATTCAAGAGTATTTGGACAATCCAGACAGCTTGACCAACTTGCTGATCGAAGAGCTGACCGCTGATATGAAAGAGCACGGTAATGAGCGTGTGTCACCATTGGCAGAACGCGAAGAAGCTCAAGCATTAAAAGAATCTGATCTCGTACCGAGCGAGCCTGTCACTGCTATCTTGTCAAAAGCGGGTTGGATTCGCGCTGCTAAAGGTCATGATGTCGATGCTGCTGGCATGAGCTATCGCTCAGGTGATAGCTATCAAGCGCATGTGCGCGGTAAATCTAATGAAAGAATCTACGTGCTCGACAGCACTGGACGCAGCTACAGTATCGATGCGCATAACTTGGCGTCTGCTCGTGGTCAAGGCGATCCGCTGACCAGTGTGTTAAAGCCACCAGCAGGTGCTAGCTTTGAGCAGCTACTAACGGGTGCTGACAATCAACGCATTATTTTGGCCAGCTCGGCAGGTTACGGTTTTATCAACACGCTTGGCAACCTAGACAGCAATCAAAAAGCGGGGAAAAATATCATTAATCTCGCAGCTGAGAGCCGCTTACTCCCTGCTGCCCGTATCGATGCGCCGGTGGTAACGACTGCTAATGCTGACGGTGAAAGCACCCATACAAAGGTAGCGCCTGACCATGTCGCCGTTGTGACCAATGCAGGGTATTTACTGATATTCACCCTTGATGACTTGCCTGAGCAGGCTCGCGGCAAAGGGAACAAACTTATCAAGTTAAAAGATGGTGAAGAGGTGATCGCTATCACGCCACTCAGTCAGCAAGACAGCCTAGTCATTACCGCTGGCAAACGCCATGTGACACTCAAGCCAAATGATTTGGCTAACTATACGGGTGTGCGTGGTAATCGTGGTGGTCAGCTACCAAGGGGCTTTCAGAATGTGACGAGTGTTGAGGTTGCTAAGTAATGAAAAAGTCGGCTTCACTATTGTTTGTATTGATACTTTCACAATCAAGCCTTGCTGAATGGCAACTGGTAAATGAAAATGATCCGACTGACCCTGTTGAAATCTATGTCGATTTTCATCAAGCTGATCTCTTGAACGATTTGCAATATCAAGTGCCCATGAAGACTAGTACTTGGCCTCGCAGTCATTTCTCTGATTATCCAATTACGCTTTATGAGCCTTACATAACTGCTTCATATATTATCGACTGTACAGAACAGATCATTACTACTCATTCTCAGCGGCTCTTTGCAAAGACAGAGCCTTCAGGGTCTTTCGCTGACATATTTGATATGTTTGAGTTGGGAGTAGATGGTCGCTCCACTCGCCCTCTTGAGTTTACTGATGCAGTAGATAAGCGTTTATATGAGCGACTTTGTCAAAGCGACTAAGTCACACCATTGATTGACATAGAATGTGATTTACCCAATATAAGGTCAGTGTTTCCCAAGGTGAGAAATGAAGACATTATGTTTCTTCTTACCAATAAATGAGCAAGACAGTCTAATCATTACTGCTAGCAGATTTCATATGACACTTAAGCCAAATGATGTAGCCAACTATACGGGTGATTGTGGTCAGTTACCAAGAGGCTTTCAGAACGTGACGAGTGTTTAGGTTGGCTGAATGATTAACACAGCTCTACCTTACAACAGGGTATTTACTCATCTACAATGACATAATCTTGTTAATAATAAGCTTGTATCATGAATAAAAAAATCAGCTTAATTTTTCCTCATCAACTATTTGCCAACACCTCACTTTGGCAAGATGAGTGTTATCTCATTGAAGAGGATTTATATTTTACTCAATACCCTTTTCACAAACAAAAACTGGTACTACATCGCGCCAGTATGAAGGCTTATGAGCAAACATTGATTAATGCAGGAAAAACCGTACATTACATTGAATCTGGAGATGAATATAGCGACTGCCGTAAGCTGATTGCCAGTTTCGATAGTCACAAACACCATCCTGACAATGAGAGCGCTATCGAAAAAATATATTGGCTCGACTTGGTCGATGATTGGCTGCGCATGCGTGTTCAAAAAGCAATACTAAAAGCAGATATTGATTTTGATTGCTCTCCCACGCCGATGTTTCTGAATCCGCTACCCGTCTACTGCGATTTCTTTAAAAATAGCCGTCTGTTTCATCATGACTTTTATATAGAAGCACGTAAACGCGAAAATATCCTAATCGATGGCGATCAAAAACCCATCGGTGGACAATGGTCATTCGATGAGGACAATCGCAAAAAATATCCGCGCAGAAAGATACCGCCAGCTTTTGAGTTTCCTGAATTAAGCGTGCATTACCGTGAAGCAATCGCTTATGTCGATAATAACTTTAGCACGCATTACGGTAATACCAATCCTGACTTTCGCTATCCGACCACTCATGACGAGGCTAAAAACTGGTTGGAAGATTTTTTATCCAAACGCTTTACTGACTTTGGTCAATATGAAGATGCCATCGTAGCCGATGAGTCTATATTGCATCATAGTGTTCTAACTCCGATGCTTAATACTGGACTGCTCACACCTGAGCAAGTCGTCACACGTACGCTTGAAATTAGCGAAGCATATGACATTCCAATCAATTCACTAGAAGGCTTTATTCGTCAAATCATTGGCTGGCGTGAGTTTATGTATGGGTTGTATGAGTCTATCGGACGTAAACAACGTAGCCGTAACTTTTGGGGTTTTACCCGCAAGATACCACCGAGTTTTTATACCGGCGATACAAGTATTGAGCCGATCGACACCACCATCAAGAAAGTACTGAACAGTGGCTACGCGCATCATATCGAGCGTCTGATGGTCTTTGGCAACTTTATGCTGCTTTGTGAGTTTGACCCTGATGACGTTTATCAATGGTTTATGGAGCTATTTATTGATGCTTATGACTGGGTCATGGTGCCAAATATTTATGGCATGAGTCAGTTCGCTGATGGAGGGCTGATGGCCACCAAGCCTTATATCAGCGGTAGTAATTATATTAATAAGATGAGTGATTATCAGGTCAAATCTAAAGGCGAGCCTGTTGAATGGGCCGCCACGTGGGATGGACTGTTTTGGCGCTTTATGCACGTACATCGTGATTTTTTTGCAAAGAACCCACGCACAAGTATGCTGCTCACCATGTGGGACAAAATGGGCAAAGAACAACAAACAGAGCACCTCATGAACGCTGAGCAATTCTTGAAAAAACTGGACAAAGAACACTAGGACCTATCCCTTGTCTGCATAGGCACAGTAAGCAAGAAAAATATACCTCGGTATCGAGTGCGTGTATTTGTATCTTTTTTATTTAGGAGAGACTGTATCATTTATCAGTGCCTTATCTTTTTTTTAATCATCCAAAATAAAAAGGCAAGATAAATTTTATACTAGAAATAAAAATCCGTCTATGTGAATATATAGGCGGATTTTTTTATCGTAACTATGATAGATAAATATCATAGTAAACACATACTATCTATTCGACACAACTTCAATTAGCTGTCTTCAAAAATCACTTTTAAAAAGTTTTCGATCTGAGTGCTTTTCATTAGATAGGGATTAAAGTCAGAACCTGCTGAAAAGCTTTTTAGAGCGTACTCTTCATCTTCAGCACTTGACGTCAAATGCTTGATTAGATAACCATCCCATGTACAGGCTTCTATTTCTTCTAATTTGACAATATTAGGCATAATCTTAGAATGTTCATCGAATATTTTCGCTAGAGCAGCATTAACAACAGGTCTTGAGCCTTGTATGTTTTGAACAAAATAACCTTCATTAATCACCAGTGCTGAAACTAGACCAGTTTCATCAAAATATCTCCGCCAATGCTCAAGAGCGCGAGTTAACTCCACCCCTGATTTTAATTCAATATTTTTGCCGATATACGTTAGGCTAATAAGAATATGCTCGCCATGTCTTTTTCTATTTTCTGAAGTATCACTTTTCGTTGCACGCATAAGAAAATCCATTTATAAAAAATCAACCCAAGTTAAGAAACGCTTTACAGTAAAATACACTCAATAAAATGTTAAACTTTTAACGGCTTTTTGCAATCTATCATTATTCTTGAGAGTTATAACATTTAACTTTTAATGAAACGGCATCTCTATATTTATTATAATACAATACTACTACAAATATTGGCATAATTAATACATAATATTTATTCTAATAATTAACAAGTCTAATCGGTATTTCCCTA
>NZ_JBQSVP010000162.1:0-6202 GCF_052376345.1 Psychrobacter sp. AOP5-GZ1-6
AAATATAATAGAGGCTTTTTATATTATGAATATTTTCTTAGAAGGCAGAATTGGCTTTTGTTGCAGCTTTAAAGCAAACAAACCTTATTTATTTTTAATGCAAGAGCAGTAAATGAAAATCACTTATATTAGTAACCTGAAACATATTATAAAATAGACTGAACTCGTGGTTTTTTACAAAATGGTAAGGACGTGGCAAGCTATTTATTGTAAAATATCTATATTATTCATACTCATAGGGAGTACGGATAACATAGGCAAGAGTACCTGTCTATTTTATAAATTGCTTAAAGGTATTAAATGTCTTATTTAATCAGGTCTTTGGTTATCACTTTGTCACTACTACTTAGTACCACTGTTTTTGCTGGCAATACCAGTTATTACGGCAGCAAATTTCACGGTAAACGTACCGCTAGTGGCAGTATCTTCGACATGAACTCATTAACTGCTGCACATCGCACGTTACCGTTCGGCACCAAAGTCCAAGTAACTAACCAAAAGACAAAGCAGAGTGTTATTGTAAAAATTACAGATAGAGGGCCTTTTATTCGAGGTCGTATTCTTGATTTATCAAAAGCCGCTGCTGGTCAAATAAACTGTCAGTTGTGTACAACGACAATGGAAATATTATCTTATGGTGATGGTAAGTACCGTAAGGAATAATGTAATAAAAAGGGAGGGCGATTGCCCTCCCTTTTTTATAACTACCTTTACAAATATCGTTATCAGCTAAAAATAGCTTAACAAACAATATCTACTAAGCCACATCATCTACTCAAGGCCAGCTTCCATTTCCTCTAACGTCGTCATCGATAATAATAATTTTTCTTCATTATCACTATGTTGCTGTTGTAGTG
Organism: Psychrobacter sp. AOP5-GZ1-6; assembly: GCF_052376345.1. NCBI lineage: Bacteria > Pseudomonadati > Pseudomonadota > Gammaproteobacteria > Moraxellales > Moraxellaceae > Psychrobacter > Psychrobacter sp. AOP5-GZ1-6. The sequence continues at coordinate 858 of NZ_JBQSVP010000162.1, forward strand.
CTGTTTGCTCATTGAGCAGAACAAGCAAATCTGACTTCCGGCTTTCTTCATACAATGTTGTATCCGCCAACTTTTCTTCAAGTACCGCTAGCTGCTTATCAATTTTAGCCAATGATTTTTCTGTACTCTCAATATCACGGCGTATCGGAGCGGTTAGCTTGCGTTGTTCAGCAGCCTGTTTACGCTGGGCATCTTTGCTAAGTGCAGGCTCAGCATTTTTATTCTTTGATGGTGCAGTAGACGCTTTATTGCCTACTTGACTATCAGTTGTTTCACGTGAAACAAACCTTTTACTCTCTTTTTTACTTTTTTTCTTACCTGTGTTTTTATCTTGTGCGTTTTCCTGCTTACGCTTTTCGGCGAGCCATTTACCATAGTCTCCGATATCACCATCAAACTCTTCGATAATACCGTCATGTACCAAGTACAGCTCATCACAAACGTTAGCAATCAGTTCACGATCATGCGAGACCAATACCACTGCGCCTTCAAAACCTTGTAGTGCGATGGTCAATGCTTGACGCATTTGTAAGTCTAAATGGTTGGTTGGCTCATCAAGCACGAGAACGTTTGGGCGCTGCCAAACAATCAAGGCCAATGTCAAACGCGCACGCTCACCACCAGAAAACAGCTCACTAGGGGTATCAATACGATCACCACGGAAATCAAAACTGCCCAAAAATGAACGTAGTATCGCATCCGAAGTCTTACCCGCTAGGCGACGCATCATCTCTATCGGTGTGGCCTTTGCGTCTAAGATGTCCATTTGATGCTGGTTAAAATAGCCTAATTTCAGCGTATCAGATACTCGATACGTGCCTGTTAATATGCCAAGCTCGCCAACCAATGCCTTAATCAGTGTTGATTTACCTGCACCATTCATACCGAGTAAACCCAGACGCGTATCGGGAGTCACCTGCACATTGGCATTGTGCAGCAGTGGTACGTCGCTATAACCAATGTCTGCTTTCGTCAGCTCAATCAGCGGTGAGCTCATATTTGCTGGCTCATAAAAACGGAAGGAGAAAGGGTTTTCTGCCATCATTGGTGACAGCTCCGCCATACGCTCAAGCTGCTTAATACGACTCTGAGCTTGCTTGGCCTTACTGGCTTTCGCACGGAAACGACGAATAAAGTCATCCAAATGTGCCTTAGTCGCTTCTTGCTTCTCAAACGCTTGCTGCTGCTGTGCCATACGCTCATGACGCGTACGAATGAACTGCTGGTAGTTACCTGTGTAGAGCGTGATTTTTTGTTGTTCTACATGAAGGATATGACCAACCGTCGCATCCAAGAATGCCTGATCATGCGAGATGACAATCACCAGACCCATATATGCATTGATCCAAGTCTCTAGCCAAAGAATCGCATCCAAATCCAAATGGTTGGTTGGCTCATCAAGTAACATTAAATCAGCGCGGCTCATCAATGTTTTGGCAAGGTTTAGACGCATGCGCCAGCCACCTGAGAAACCTTCTACTGGTAGCTCATGCTGGCTAGTATTAAAACCCAGTCCCGCCATAATTTGAGCGGCTTTGGTCGGTGTGCGATAGCCATCAATTTCATCAAATTGCTGATGCAATATGCCAATCTGCTCATCACTGACACTGCTCAAATCATTTAACGCGGCATTAATCTCATACCACTGTTCATCGCCACTTAATACATAGTCAACCGCTGTCTGCTTGGTTGCGCCCACTTCCTGTGCCATGTGTGCCACATGCCAGCTATCAGGAATACTTACTTCGCCCCTATCAAGAGTGACTTCGGTATCGCCCGTACCCATTTGCGTCAGTAATAAAGCAAACAAGGTGGATTTGCCAGTGCCATTATTGCCTGTTAAGCCAACTTTGTGACCCGGATGTAGCTGAAAGCTTGCACCGGCAAACAATTCACGACCATCACGGCGAACACCAACGTCTTTAAATTCGATCATATAATTTCTTCATCTCAACAGTAATATAAAATATAAGGCAATAAGAAAAACACACATCTGGCATGTTAACTGCCGGCTATTATTTCAAACGCTTGCTCCATAGGCAAACAATTAAATAACTATTTCAAAACTAAGTATTTATTCATTCATTAAAAGCCAATTCTGATGCATTAAATTCAGTGAGTGACATCACTCTTGACAAACGAATCACTATCCCCATTATGATATACTGCTATAAAGTAAGTACCAACTATATGCTCAACCATTTTGACGGCACCAATATTGTATTTATAATGTGTTAACAGCCTTGCCATAATGACAGCACCCAATTGAATCAAACGCCGTACGTATCTTTATTTGCAACCATTTAATTGCAAACCCAAACAGGACGACGATAGCATTTGATCCTAGCAACTGAGGTAGATATGAACGAATCAGCCAATCAATTTAGTCCAAGCGCCAGCCAACCAGTAGATCCAACCGTATTAAGCCTAACTGACAGTGCTGCACAAAAAGTACGTCGCTTACGTGAAGAAGAAGGTGATAACAACCTTATGCTGCGTGTCTATGTCACTGGCGGTGGCTGTTCAGGTTTTTCTTATGGCTTTAACTTTGCCAATGAGCTAAATGAAGACGATGCCAACTTTGACAATGGGGATGTGACCTTAGTCGTCGACTCACTTAGCTATCAATACCTACAGGGCTCTACCGTTGATTATACCGAAGGCTTAGAAGGTGCGCGCTTTGTCGTGACCAACCCAAATGCTACCACCACTTGTGGCTGTGGTTCATCCTTTTCTATTTGAGTTAACCGCACACATAACTCTTGATCTAAATACCCAAGTTGTTGGCTACAGCGATGCTCAATAACTGAACGCTGTATATCAAAAACCTCTATCTGCTAGGTAGATATTTTTTTATTTGCAGAGGGCTTTAATCAAAGACTGCTTACAAATAATACGGTCTAAATATCCTCTAATATTCAGGCAGACAAGCCATTGTAAAGCTTGTCGTATTTGTAACTATCCGTGGTTTTAAAAGCTGCTTTGAGCTAAACTGACGAAACTCTTAACCCAATATCTACCTCTTTTATGGTCAAGCGCTAGTCGTGTTTTGAACCACCATAATGAATAACAATAGATGACTATTATGACTAATTTTGTGAGTAGCTTTGTTAACTTTGAAATTCCTAACTGGTTTGATAGCAAGCATTTAACAGGCATGCTCCGTGGTATCGAAAAAGAAGGACTGCGTGTCAAACCTGATGGCTACTTGGCTCAAACACCGCATCCGACCAAACTCGGATCAAAACTTACACACCCTTTTATCACCACAGATTATTCAGAAAGCCTACTTGAGCTGATTACCGATCCAAAAGCCTCTCCAAAAGAAACCCTTAACATGTTGCGTCAACTGCACGTACTGGTGTATCAAGCCATGCCAGAAGGTGAGCTGATGTGGCCATTGTCTATGCCATGTATGCTGTCCTCAAATGATGAAGATATTCCACTAGCCGATTATGGCAGCTCTAACACTGGCAAACTTAAAACGCTATATCGTAGTGGTCTGGGTATTCGTTATGGTCGCCGCATGCAAACCATCGCAGGTTTGCATTATAACTTGTCTTTTGGTGACGGACTGTTTGAAGACTGGCAAGCAAAAACACCTACTGCGCAAAGCCAAACGTTGGCAGAGTTTAAAAATGAAAAGTACTTGGGACTTATTCGTAATTTCAAACGACTAACCAGTCTTGTACTGTATTTATTGGGTGCTAGTCCAAGCGTCTGTCCTTGCTTTTTGGCCAATCGTAAGCATGATTTAGAGCAGATGAACAGTTCTACTTATTATAAACCTGCTGCCACCAGCCTGCGTATGGGTAAACTTGGTTATACCAATAGCGTGCAAGAGCAACTCGATATTCGTTACAACTACTTGCCAGAATATGTCGCTGGACTACGCCGTGCGATTCAGACACCACATGAAAGCTTTGCTAAGCTTGGCTTAGATGATGCGGATGGCAATCCTATTCAAATCAATAACCATATCTTACAAATAGAAAATGAATACTACAGCCCTATCCGACCAAAACAAATAGCAATGAGCGGCGAAACACCGACTGAAGCGCTTGAGCGTCGTGGTATCGCTTACGTTGAATTCCGCGCCATTGATTTGGATCCTTATAGTGATGTCGGTATCCGTTTATCTAGTGCTTGTTTCTTAGAAGTAATGGCGCTCTACTGCCTACTTAGCGACTCACCTGACTTGCTACCTGAAGAAGAAGAAACACTCGCGATTAATCTTGAGCGCGTGGTAAACGAAGGTCGTCGCGATAATCTACATATTATCAATAATGGTGAGGAGCAATTACTTGAGAGCTGGATGCTGACACATCTAGAGCGCATGCAACCACTTGCTGCACTACTTGACGCGCATTATGGTGGCAACGACTACCGTACTGCTGTTGCCCTGATGCAAGGTAAAGCTGGACATTCTGAGGCAACCATCTCTGCACAAGTAAACTCTGATAGTCAGCGTTTGGGTAGCTTATGGCGGCTTGGTTTCACCTTAGCACAGCAGCATCGTAAGTCTTTATTACAGCAAACGCTCAGTCCAAATACCCAAGCCAAATACGAAGTACTGGCAGAAAAATCGATACTCCAACAAGCAGATATCGAAAAAGCAGAAACAGAAGATTTTATGGAGTTTTTGCAACAATATCGCTAATTTTGATAATTAGATATTTATAACCATGTTCTGATCAGTATTTAATGTCTGTAGATGACTAATTTATAAGAGTAACTGCCCGATGCTAAAGCTAACCACTTACCGTAACTTGCAAGTATTTTTAGTAATAATGAGCATAGTAGGAATGAGTTTTGCGCTGTTCTTTTTACAGCGCTATTTAGGGTTTTCCCCTTGTCCACTTTGTATTTTCCAACGTATTGGCTTGATTATTATGGGTATTTTTGCCCTAATGTCAGCACTGTTTAATCCAAAATCTAAAATAATCAGACTGCTATTGTGGCTTGGTAGTGTGGCTGGAATAGGCTGGTCTACGGCAGTAGCCGCGCGTCATGTATGGCTACAGCACTTACCTGCCGATCAAGTGCCTTCCTGCGGTCCTGGTCTCGATTATTGGCTAGACACCTTACCAATTCTACAAGTGTTCAAAGAAGTTTTCGCAGGTTCTGGCGAATGCGCTTCTGTTGACTGGACATTCATAGGATTGAGTATTCCTGAGCAGTCTCTGATTTTGTTTAGCGTACTATTGCTAGTACATGTGTTGATACTGTTACATATCATTCGACCAAGCACCAGCAACCGTCTTGGATAATAAACAGTTATGATATGTTAAACATATCACCACGGCAGTGACAGTGACTATTTTTTGGGTAGTACAATGTTAAAA
>NZ_JBQSVP010000163.1:0-6190 GCF_052376345.1 Psychrobacter sp. AOP5-GZ1-6
ATAATATATTGGTTATTGGACATTTTGCGGAAGTGAGCCGCCCCAAGTGTCTCGGAGATCGTTTAACCCTTTCAGGCATTGCTGCCTGACTCAAGTAAAACACTCTCCGATATACCCGGGGCGGTTCAGGAAGCTTCGATAATATTCTTAGAGAGCAGAATACAAATTTGGATAACAACCATATGGACTGGGGCTTGGACAAAGTTTACCACTTAGTTACAAGTGCATTCGCTCACTTAAAACTATTTCGAGCAATAGCTACCTTAAACAAAGCTACGAGAATACAGTGGCGCTAGCTTGTGCCTTTATCTGGCTTAAATTATGAATGTTCAACACGCCCTAATCAAATAGAGCTAAAAAAACTAATTTTTTAAAAAGGCATAAAGCCCATTATTATAATCCTCTAAATGCTGTAGCAACTTTTTTTGCTGATTTAAACTTTGTCCTGAACAAAAACTATCTATATAGTAGTCGTCCATTTCACGGAAGCTTTTTTCTAAACCAGTCTGAATATTATCAATCAGTTCCTTTCTATGGCTTTCAACCATTTGCTTCATGATCGTATGGATTTGTAGATTAAGTTTATTTTCTTTTTTATCTTTCATCTTAAAAAAACCATAGGCCGCTCCTGCTGCGATGCCTACTGCTGCCAAAGGCAAGGCAACGGCAGACAGAGCTGCCCCAACGGTCACTACTGATGCGTTGGCTCCCAAAATAGCCGCATAACCTGCTAAAGCAGTTCCTCCTGCACCCAAAACGGTTCCTCCTTTAATAGCAAAGTCTTTTACATCAGTATTACCGGTGCTCCTATAATCAGAAGAGAATATGCCATGACTCTCCATATCCTCTCTCATTTTTTGACTTTCAAGTATTTGAAAGCGCTTGAAGCGATTGATGATTTCACTAGCGTTAATCTCAAAAGCGCTCCTAACGCTTTTGTCATAATTTTGTTCCATACTTGTTCTGATAGGATTGTTGTATCGATGCATGATAGCTGAAAGTTCACTGTTTACCGGAGTATTAGTAGTTAACAAATATGTTTTCAGTTCTTGCTCAAACGACTTATTTTTTAATAATTCATTATATTTTTTATCTACCTCAAGCGTTAAAGATTTTTCAATACGTGCCTCATCACGTCTTAAGTCATCTCTATAGTCATCATAGGTTTCTATTTTTTCACGGGTTTGTCTAATGATGGACTGATGTGCAATCAACTCTCTACGCGCTAAAGCTTCACAAGAATCTTGCACGCTATCTTGTTTAACAGTTTTGGCCTTATCATTCACTTTGAGCTGTAAGTAATCTGTAAAGTTATGAAATAAAGTCTGATAATGGCTGTCTGTTGTAGACTTATCATCTTCTATGACTTTAAAAGCTGAGAGAGCAAAAATTTCCTGTAAATAGTCTCCTGATGTACTGTCCAAATATTCAATAAGCTCACCAGGGTCTTCATTAATTTCATCTATTTTGTTAATAACCGCAATAATAGGCTTGCCCAAATGGGCAATACTAATGATATCTTCAGCAATGTCTGCCTGTCCTAAATGATTGCCATTAATAACCCACACTACCAAGTCCGTTTCAAGAGCGATGCTTTTTGTTAACGCTGAGTTTTGCTGAGTAATAGTCGCAAGCCCTGGCGAATCTAACAACAGTAAGTTTTTAAGCTTATGATGATGAGATTTGACAATAATTTTTTCTATTTTTTTTGCTTGCTCTAAGCTTTCCGCTGCTGTTCCTACAATACTCATGACTTGCTGGTGCTCTACGTTACTGCACTCACCATTCGTAAACTGTACAACCGTGGAGTCTATAACATCATAACCTACTTCCCAAATAACAGATGTCGCCTCTAACATATCTGTAGGTGAGACCTTATAGCCCACAAGAGCATTCATTAAGGTTGACTTTCCAGCTTTTACTTCACCGATTAAGGTCACTCGCAAAGTTGTTAGGATGTTTCTTTGAATTTTTACTAAGTCAGCCTCTACTTTTTTAATATTTTTTAACGCATCCTGACTAATCATATCAGGAACACTATCATCAGCTCTTACAGGGGACTGCTGCAAGTAATCTGTAAAGTCATTACACCATTGCTCAAGCTTTATTTGCATTTTTTTGTCTCAATAAATATAGCGATAAAGAAGGTTTTAGTTGAATGTTTTCTTCAGGAATTTTCTGATTGTTTTTATAAGTTAGATTTAGTTCTTCTTTCAGTTGTGTTGTCAGCTGCTTAACATGTTTGAAGTTACTTGGTGTGGGTTCAAAGTGTAATTCGCTGAATATCTGAAAAAGCGATTCTTTTATTTCCTTTTCGGCATTATCCAGCAATTTTTGAAAAACACTATCTATTTGTTCTGATATAGGTGCTAAAATATTTTCCGTCAAATGTTGGGTTAGTTTTGATTTTGTCGCATTAATTTTGCGTCCTTTTGAAAACCCAAAGAAGACATCTGCAGCCCCTGCTAATAAACCAATAGGACCTAATAAAATCATTCCTGCTACTGCCAGACCACCACCTATCAACATTGAGGTTTCATCTTCACCAGAAAAACTAATGTCGGAAGCATTCATGGTAAGAGCACTGGATTTTTTGTTGTGACCCCCTATAGCCATGGGGTAGAGAGTTTCACTAAGGTGTTTAAATCTTTTAAACTTTTTATTATTTAACTTTTTTTGCCCAGTGATAAAGTCAGAAGTATACTGCTGGTTATTGTTTAATAAACGATTAAGTCCCTGTTGCATATCTTCAATTTTGAAAATATGTTCATTTAAAAACGTATTGCGCTCCCTATCTTCAACGATATCTAAATAACTTGCAGCATAGTTATCAATATAAGATTCAACTTCCGTTTTATAGGCATCTAAAAAATTAATCTTGGCATTGCCTAAGTCTGTCTGCAAGTCTCGCAGTGATTCTTCTAATAAGCGATAACTGGTATTTAGTAATGTCTCATCTACTGCTAAACGCTCAATATACGGGCTCAAATCTCTAGCATATCGATGCATTAAGTTTTTATTCAGTCGGTCTGATTTTTGCGATATTCTATTAGTACTTTCCTTTGCAAAAACATGGTTAACTCCTTTAAAAATCTCATCATAACCACTACGGTATAGTTTGTCCTCATCATTATTGATGACCGCTTCAAATGCATCTTTGGCAGAAAATGGAATGATTTTCGTAAAAAAACCACCCAATAGCTTTTTTGCTGCCTGTTCTGCTCTTTTTACGCCCTCATCGCCTGTAGCATTGCGTATTAGGTCAATTCTATTGAGTACAGCAATTTTATTGGTTGTCGTAACGCCATCGCTAGTCTCTTCAAAATCTCGCAGTAGCGCTTCTGGTGTCGCTGCGGCTAGGGTCGTGGCATCAAGTACCCATATCATCCCATCTGCTTGACTGAATGCGGTAACATCCTCTCCCACATAGTTGATGGCATCTTTGCCCGAATGATTTTGTCCCACTCCAGGCGTGTCTATGATTGAGAATTTATTTAAAATAGACTTACTTTTACTATCAACGTCTATAGCCCATTCTATTTGTCTGATATTAGAGCGATATAAATAAAGGTCATTTAGGTTGCGTGTAATGCCTTCTTTTTCTTCTAAAGTGAGATTGGGATACAGTCGATAATGCTCGCGTCTCTTTGCTAAGATATCCTTTTCACTATCTTTGCGTTTTTTTTCTTCCGCTTGTACTATTTCTTTGGCTTCTTTTTGATTGGTTATCCTGATAGGAGAGCCATCTTTATAATGAAGGATTGCCTGCTTTGTGTCTGCATCAAAGAATCTATCCACCTTCCACGTTTTGGGTAGCACACCAACCGTAGCGACATCTTGTCCTACTAGTGCATTAATAAGTGTGGATTTTCCAGCTTTACCTGCGCCAATAACATATAACGAAAAAGGCTGTGATATGTCATTTTTGGTGGCTAGTATTTCACTATTTAAGCTTTTGGAGTCACTTATAAACTTATCAAACTCAGATTTTTCGCTGTTGGTATTGCTAGTATAGCTCTGTAAGTTATCAATGATACCAGAGGCATGATTATATTTTTCTTGTAGAAAATTCAAAAAATCAAGCTTAATTTCCTGTAAGTGCTCGTCATTCTTTTCCATCTGTTTTAGATGGTCTTTCTTTAGAGAAATGTCAAAACCATTCTCCAATGCAGGATAATTTCTTAATACGTTATCTAGTAAGTGCCGATAGGTATCAAGCAGAGATTGCTCGGATAACTTCTTAGTCATAACCAATTACCTTACAACAATAGAGTAGATCAGAAATGTCATAGGCAGTCCAAGACAAATAACAATAGCAATAGCCACATATAAGATAGTACGTACAACGCTCTTTGTTTTAGCTTCTAGTGCGCTATTGAGTTCATTAGAGGTCTTATGGTTTTTTAATTTCAATTCAGACATTTCTGAGTTACTAATCTTAAAGCTGGTCTCTATTTTTTGTTTTAACTTTTCAACTTCACCTGCCAGTAGGCGTTCATTGATAGCAATAAGGTTATTTGATTCATTTTTTATGGCGTTACGAATGTCACTGTAATGCTGATGTAATAATTTTTCGATAGACTGTAACGCTAAGCTTTGGTTATTCAGCGTCAAGGGAATGTCTTCATTCAGATTCTTGAGATTATTGTTTATTTCTACTAAATGATTTTTACTGACTTGTTCTAATGTTTTAGCGTGTGTATTGCTAGTCTCGCTTAAAAGGGCCGCATGCACTGCTAACTGTTTAGCGATAGCTGCATTAGCATTATTTAAGCTACTATCTATATCTGATAAGTACTTTTTACCAATATTTTCTAAAGCTTTAGGGTGAGATTTGCTAGCATTTTCTAGCAGTATGGCATGTTTGTCTAGTTTGCTTGCAATGCTATCGTTAATTTTTCCTAAATTCTTATCTAATCCTGATAAGTATTTATCACTTACATCTTCTAAGCTTTTAGGATGTTTTTTGCCGACTTCTGTGAGAAGTAAAGCATGTTTTTCTAAATTATCGACAATGTCACTATTAATTTTTTTGATATTTTTATTGGCATCTAATAGGTATTTTTGACTTACTTGTTGCGATAAGCTCAACACCAATTCATTAAACTCTTTTTGCAAGGCTTGCTGTTGTGCTAAATCTTCAGTATCCATAATACCTCCGTCAAAAAATTAAATAGTATAAGTATCTAAGGTACTACCCAATGTATAGACCAAATTATCATAAAATCAAGATAGAATTGGGTTGATAAAACGATTTATTATCCGAACTATTGTTAGCCAGATAAACCTGTGCAGGAGTATGGTAATCGAGCGACTGATGTAAACGCTCATGATTGTAAAACTCGAATATAGGTGATACCTGTACTCCATACTTGATTACAACGGCTAATCGGTACATGCCTAAGCAAATACGGGTAAACTTGATGCTCAGAGTTAGGCTTACTCGTGTTAGGATGCTGATAAATAGCGTCTAGCCCCATTTGCCGTAGTAATCGCCTAACTCGCTTTTCCCCCACTTGATAGCCTAGTTGCCTCAAATACGCTGTCATGCGTTTAACCCCATAAAGTGGGGTCTTGGTGTACTGCTGGTCAAGCAAGTTCATCAGGGTAATATTAAGCTCGCTGATGGGCTTTGGCTGATAGTACAGACTTGAGCGGTTGATACCGAGTAATTCACATTGCTTACGAACACTAAAATCCTTGTTATCAGGTTCTAGCAGTTGTTTACGAGTGCTCAGGGTAGCTGTGAGGACTTTTTTTAAGCCAGTCTCTTTCGCTTATGACTTGCCCTAGTTGCCTATGTAGTTCATCGATAATAGCTTGCTGGGCTTGTTCGTTAGCTTGCTGTTTAGTATTGAATGCAGTAGGGATAACTGCCAAAGCCTGCTTTTTCCAGTTGCTGATTTGGGTTGCATGCACGCCATACTCTGCGGTTAAATCGTTGAGGGTCTTGTGTTCTTTGAAGGCTTCAATGGCAACTTTGCTTTTAAATTCAGCATTGTGACGTTTACATACTTTTGTCATTAGATAGACCTCTTTTTCTAAAGGTTATTCTATCTTATTTGCTACAATTTTTTGGTCTAGTTTTCTGGGAGTATTATAATCCTCTGATAGGATAATAGCAATATATAGTCGACTTTTATGAAGATGCTCTGTTATAGAACTAGGGTCTGTTGAACATTCATAATTT
>NZ_JBQSVP010000164.1:0-6185 GCF_052376345.1 Psychrobacter sp. AOP5-GZ1-6
GGGTTTACCTCATGCACATCACGGCTCAGCTTCTCTATACTGACTACTTTTTCTCGATGCGCAGGTATGCTTTTTTCCCAAGGTCGACTCAGGAGCTTTTCGATGGGATGTGTATTATTAGGAGGATTGTAAATCATTGATATATATTACCTAATTACAGGCTTATTTTTGCTAAGCATTATATGTCACTACCGCCCAAGCAAACAGACTGACGTTAATCGCTATCGCTACTATCCATCTGATATTCACTTGCCAGTTTTTACCATCAAAGGCCTTTTGAGGCTCTTCATCAATCAGAAATCGGACTCAGATCACGCTTATCTATCCAGCCAAATTTAGTACCCTCTTTATAAGCAACTTTCACCCAGTCCTCATTTTGATCAAAAGCTTCAATCAAATCACCTTTGATATAATAGTTTGGTTTCGACCGTGACTTGAATTTTTCATTGAGGATTTCTGCTTGATCTGTTTTGACCGTGTACTTGGTCGGAGGTAGGGGACAGTTTCTGACAAGCTCATCAGCTTCTGTTGGATATGAACCAATCAGGGTAATAAAATCATCTACACTTGTATTATTGTGGTTGATACAATAATACTCTTCACCAGTTGGCATAGAGCCCTCAGCTGATGCGTCTGATATATACCACTTACCGTTTTCAAATGCATAGTAAAAAGTATATCCCGATCTCCCTGTAGAATATTGAGTGCTTATAATAAATCCTAAATGGTCTCGACGCGGTAATATGTTGGAAACAGACCAACCTGAATCAGTGGTATAGCTGTGCGTATCTAAGCTTAGTGTGTATTTACCACTTTTGTCTCCAATAAGCACATAGAGCTCATCGCCTTGAAATAAATTATTATCGTCATTGATACGACTAATCACTAAGTCGTCTATGTCATCTGCATTGACATCGAAAGTAAATATTTCAAATTGGTCTTGCGATAGGCTTTCTTTTATAGCCTCAGGAGGTATTAATCCATAGAAATCAATTTTTTCAATACTGCCATCTAAATTCCAAGCTTTCCATACACCTATCTTTTCTCCTTCTTGATACTCCCCAATGTAAGAATAAACGTTAGGATCATTATTATATTTCCTGAAGCAGAGCCCATCCTTTTTGCCATATTCGCTTCTGCACTGATATGTTAAGACACCATCTTCATTCCAGCCTCTAATAACACCATGTGCTTCACCGTTCACGTACGTATCTTCTTGCCACTTTTCCCCATTTTCATAGTAATGAATCCAAGTCCCTGTTGGCATGTTGTTTTTATAGTGTGATTCTATTCTTTTATTACCAGACTCAAACCATACGGTTCTTGCGCCTTCTCTTGGATAATAATTGTTAGGATGGGCGGCGTCCTCGTTATCTACATATTCTAGTTTGCCATCAGTCAAAATATACGGATCTGTAAACTTATCTCCTGAGATAAAAAAGTCTTGTACTAAATACCTATCGTTAGGCAGTTCTTTAATAAGCACTCGATAATAATAAGCATCTGACTTAGTAGATTTTTCAAGACCAAATAAATCATGAGCACGCATGTATAAAACGATATTTGGTTTAGCATTTACATCGTTATCAGCACCGCTTACCTCAGCCCCAGCGACTGCCCCTTCACTGTTCATTTTGGCCATAACCGCCGTGTTTTCACTGGTTGGTTTGGATTCTGAAGAAGATGGCTCTGCACTACAAGCAACGATAGAGATTAGGGCGGTTAAGAAAATAAATTTTTTCAGCGTACTTTTCATTGAATTTAGTCTTATTAGAAGTTAATAAAAATTACTACCACCACTCACAACTGCCGTCATAAGATGAAAATAAATACTCATTATCTCTACAGTCAAGTGTTCGATCTGTATTGTCTGATTCAGGATCATAAAAGAGTATTGTATTTTTGATGACTTTAAAATCATCTGTTTGCGAGTCATATGAAAAGCTTACATACCTTCGTACAAACTTATTGTCGTAGCAAGATGTGTATTCGACAGCAAAACCACCTTCGCTCAAAGTTATGTCTTCTAGGCCTTCCATCATGCAACCCTTAATTGGATCTTTGAACATTAAAGTGTTTTGTTGCCATAAAAAGGCTTCGCCATTGACCATTCGGTATACGGAAATTTCAAGATCAAAATTCCTAACGTCTTGCTCTTTAGGCTTTGCAACGCTAATAATATCGTTTTCACCATCCATATCTAAGTCAGATTCTTTTTCGTAAATAACCTTCATCGCAATCGCATTATTATCAGATTGCGAATCAGTATTAATGAAACTATATTGTTCATTTGGCTGCTTAGGATATATTTCGGTTGTTGCTTTAGTGGTATTCCCTATATTTTTAACCTGATAGGCTTTTTCAAAACAATCTTTGTTTGAATCTTTATTTTTTTATTTAGCAAAATTTACATAAAACTTAAAAGGATCTTGATCTATATCCTCTTTTGTATTGACAAGCTTCCACATACCATCAAAGTAATAAACCAATTTTGTTGGATTGTCTTTTATATAATAGGGAGAGTCGAGGTTCTTAGTAAAAACTAAGTCACTTTTATCGATAACTCTAACAAATATCTCAAAGTTATCTTTTATTTCGTTCAGCGTTAGCGCATTAACATTATCTATGGCGGAGTTCAATTCAGACATCGTATTTGGAATAAAGACATTGTTTTTGGGAAACAAAAAGACCTGAATATCTCCAAACCTGTTGCTATCACTATATATACAACCGTAGTCAGGATAGTAAAAGTGACCTTCGTTAAAAGTGAATAAATTATTCCCATTACATTTGATTATGCTGTCAAAAGATACTTTTTCATTTTTAACGATAGTTGCCTTATCCTGCCCTAGTGGGTGTTCGGCACTCTCTAGTCTGCTATCATTTAGATCGTTAGTAGGAGAACTAACTGAACAGGAGACCAACATTATCGAAAAACATATAGATAGCGGTTTTAAAGCTTTTAACATTTAGAGAGCCTTTTCATGATCGAAGGTACGTTCAAATTTGTTGGATCCATAGTCGATTTGGTCTAGACCAGCCAGTACAAATAGGACGAGGCTGCCGTCAGTTGCAACCACACTTGACCAATGTAAGTAAGGATTATATGTGGCTTTTCTTACTTGGATACCTTTAGGCTAACTATTAAAGCCGGTATTCAAATACATACTGTATTTTATCGACTATATTCGATTTTTATTTATGGACCAAAGCAAGGCTATAGACGCCCAAATTTTATGCAGTATAACGTCTATCCGACTTTTCATTTTAGATAAGACTTGTCATATATAGAAATTTATCGCAATATATTGACCAGATTTTCGACTATTATCCAATTTTCAATATCTTTTAACCAAACGAAAACGGTTTAATATTGGATATTTTGCCTTATTTTTTATAACAGATAACTGCCTGCTTCTATGACTTTTAAACCCCTACTCCTATCTTTATTGATATCACCTTTATGCACTTTATCTGCCTGCGCCAACACGCCTGACACATCAGTAGACAACAATGGCGTACCCCAAACTCGTAGCGATCTAACCGATGCTGAACAAAAGCAGCTTGATGACTTTGTCGCTAAGCAAAAAGCCAATATGCGCTTTATTGAAGGCGGTAGTTATGAGATGGGCGACTTTGGGCCAAAGCTTGATTGGACTGGTGGCATGCCAATTTCTAGTAACGGAGATAATAAAACCTTGCATAAGGTAACACTTGATAGTTTTAGTATGAATGCGTACAAGGCAACTTATGGTGACTTCGATATCTATAGCATGGCGACAGGACAGCCAAAAGAAGGGATGCAAGAGTATGCAGAAAAAGTACGCCAACCCAATGCTGCTGCGGGTATCGACTGGCAAACAGCTCAGCACTATTGCCAGTGGCTTGGAGACGAGCTAAATGTATCGATGAATCTACCAACTGAGGCTCAGTGGGAGTATGCGGCTCGTAATCGTGGTCAGTATGTGCTATTTCCAACCGATACAGGAGATATAGACGATGGACGTAATATATGGACTTTTGAGCAAAAACAGGAGATAAGAAGTAAATATAATACTAGCCTTGCTGTGCCTATAGTAGGTCTATATCCGCCTAATCCGTTGGGATTATATGATATGACCAATCAGAACTATGAATGGATGAGTGACTGGTATGATGATAATTACTATGCTGAAAGTCCAGAACATAGTCCGCAAGGTCCATTAGCTGGTAAAGAAAAAGTACTACGCAGCGTAGAGGCAAATGAAGGCGATGCGAGCACCATTAAGTTGATAGGTGCTGTAAGCGTAAAACGTTGGCATAAAGTACCCAATCCGCCTCTTTTAGACAATGACGCTGAAATTAATCAGAATGGAGACACTTCTGCACGCTGCGTTGCTAACAGCCCACAGGCTATTAGCTGACCACCTTCTCTTTTACAACTATAAACGCTAACTCAGGCAGATTTGCCCCCTCTCATAAATAACACCCCACTAATAATGACGCTGCATACACTACATAGAATAAACACATTGTGCGCGCCGCCCGGCATATACTCCATAAATGATGTGAAGAACTGACCCGAAAACACTGCCATCGTAAAATACGATAGATTACGACCACGTACTTTGGCAGCGCTTAACTCTACTGTCATGTGGTTCAGTAGCGGAATACTAAAGCCAAAGCCAATGCCGATTAACAGCGCGCCTATTATTAATATCAAGGTGCTGGCTTGCGTAAAGCAAACATATGACAATGCAAATGCTAAGAATGCCAGCGCCAGTACTTTGGGCTCATTCAACCATTTGATTATTTTGGGCATAAAACCTGCGGTAACGACCGCCACCAAAGAGATAAAAGCCAGCAGCTGACCGATTTGTGATTCGTTGTAGCTAAGCTCATTCATAGTGATGGGCAATAACACGGTTGACGTAAAAAATATAGTCATCGCTAAGGTTGAGATAAGATACACATTTTTTAGAGTCAGACCGCTAATAATGGTTTTACTGTCGTCTTTTACTATCTGTGCATTCTCTGCTGTAGCTGCATGATTACGCGGTACAAACAGTAACAGCATGGCTAAAAACACCCACGCCACCAAATAAATCGATAGCGGTAAGGCCCAAAATTGTGACGCAAGTAAGCCACCCAAAAACAAGAAAATGACCCCGCCAAGCTCGATGGACATGCCTTGTTTAGCAATCATTTTTAGGCGTGCCTCTCCCTGATACCACGTAGAGATGAGTACCGTGCAGCTCGCCATGACGACCGCCGTGATACCACCCAATAGAAACCGATTGCTAAACACCTGCGCTGGCCCATGTAAAAAATAAGCACTGGCACCTACAAGCCCATACAAAGATAACCCGATGATCAAGAGTTTGTACGCGCCATATTTATCGATGAGCTTTCCTGCTAGTGGCGCAAACACCACCGCACCTAATGACGGTAAGGTAATTAGCAGCACACTGTTATCAGTAATACCCAAACCTGCCGAAATGCTAACCAAGCCGGGTGCCAGTAACGTGCCGACCATAATGGTCAAACTGGCAATACACAATAAGGTAAAACTACCTGCGGTTTTTAACTGGTTCATATATGTCCTTAGTCGATAAAAAATAACATCGATATCTATGTACTGATATAACTGTACTGATATCACTTATTTTTTGGCAAACGCATTAAATACGGCACTGATGATGATAAAGAGGATACTGACCATCACTACCCCTGGCCATTGGTACAAGGCAAATGCTTTGACACCCGCCATAGACCCCAATGCCCCACCTGTGTAATAACCCAGCATATAGATACCATTGATGCGGCTCTGAGCGGCGGGATCGATACTAAAGACCCGAACCTGATTGGCCACTTGTGCACTGAATACAGCAAAGTCGATTAAAATAATCCCGATAATCAGCGACACCAAATTACCTGCAAACAACCCTGTAATAGCAAAGCCTGTCGCTGCTAGTGTCAGTGCCATCATCACTAGCGTTTTAGAGCCCAATTTATTGACCCATTTGCCAGAGGATTTGGCCCCTATCACCCCTGCCAACGCAATCACACCAAATAGCCCTGCCTGCTGCGCATTGTAATTAAAAGGTGCCTCGCTGACATAAATCGCTAGCGTCGCCCACAGCACATTGAATGAGGCAAACCAAAATGCGCCTGCCAAAGTAAATTTTTGCAGGGATTTATGTTTT
>NZ_JBQSVP010000165.1:0-6154 GCF_052376345.1 Psychrobacter sp. AOP5-GZ1-6
TTTTAATACAAGCGATAAGCGCTTGAGTTATTTATAGTAATCATCGTTTTTCTTTAGCCACCAGTTCATGTTGTCCTGACGCTTAGATCGGAACGCTTCTAGTTTTTCTGCAACGGTTTGATTGTGCTGCCGCGCGGTATCGAGCGCAAACAGAATGGGTACTGAAGACAGCACACCAAAACGTATTTTTGATTTTGGTAAGTTTAGTCCATCACCGATATCATCGCCGACTAATGTCCGTGTCACACTGGCATTGACCATCTCAACGAATCGCCCGCGTCGATTGTCCTCCCCCATAATCTGGCGCGGTAAGTCGTGCAGGGCTTTTGCCAATGGTTGTCCCATTTTAAAATCAAGCTGCTGAATAGATAGGTAGGTATAGAGCCACTCCCAGCAGGCGGCCTCATCTTTTGGTAAGCGATCTAAGTCAACGCCCATCCAGTAGCTGGCGAGATTCCATAGATGCAAGATCCCTTCCGCTTCTTCGGTGCTGATGCGCGCACCCAGCAGTCGTAGTCCACGCATGATCAACAATGAAAACTGTAAATGGGTGGCAATCATATCGGTTTGATTAATCGGGATGCCCCAGTAATCGGTGTTCCAACTGCCATCAGGGTTACGGTGTTGCTCAATATCTGAGATGACGTCTTTGGCAGCATTGCCTTTACCTTTGAGCAAGTTTTGTCGTACCAAAGTGTGAATTTGACGCACCTTGATTGATTGTCGCCAGCCTTCAGAGCCAATCGCCAATACTTCAGCAGTAGATTTTTGGCCATTATGTACGCTCGCTTGAGGATGTTCAGAAACAGCCAGTATATAAGCGTAAGTACGCATTAATCGTGGTAGGGCATCATGCATCAATGCGCCAGTTTGAATGAGCGGTAAAGAGAGCGCAGGAATGCTATAGCCTGCCATCAATGCGACATTGCGCAATAACCAAATCAACATCAGTGGATAGCGGCGATAGGCGACCGCACCAATTTGTGCCAGCTTTGGATCGAACCAATCTGGCTGGCTACTCAGTTGCTCTGTTAAGGTGGTAAATGATGGGTTCTGTATGAGGTCGTTATCTACTTTTTCGTCGATGATGAGCTGCTGCAAGGGCTTTGCAAAACGGATGCCTTCAGTGGCTAATGCGTCCGCTAATGGATCGCCAATATCATAGCCTGAGACGATCTCATTTAATAAATCTTGTGAGAGGACAAAGTTTTTGGGTAACAGATAGCGCTTGACCCGCTTTAGGACTTGTAAGTCGCTGTGATCATCAATCGCAGTAGTACGCCCATGACGTAGGTAAGAGGCTGATGACGGTTTATGCTTTAGACGGCTATTAATAATATCTGCCCTATGTGTGTCAGTTGAATCCATAGCTATTCATCTGCTCTAATAAGTCGAGTTGCGTTTGTGCTGTATTGATACGATGTCTGGTTTGGCGTAGCTCGTTGGCGAGTGATAATAGACGTCTGCGTGCTTCTTTTTCATTGTCAAATTCCAACATCTCACCACTTTTAAGCCTGTCAAATTCTTCTCGATACTCTTTTAATAGTCGCTGATCACTTTCTAGCTGTTGCTCTAAATGGTATTGGTCAAGACCTTGCTGATTGGCTTGTTGCAGAGTGCTTGTTATCGCAGCTGGACAGACATTATTTAACTTACGCCCACGTCTGCCAAGGTTATAAGCGTTATCGGTCATACAGTATTGCTTGAGGCCTAATTGGCGACCGCGTTCCCATGCTTGGTAGTTAGGAGTGACGCTGGCTTTGGCACAAGCTTTGGCATGTGACGCTAAGCGGTCTGATTGATAACCTGATATGCCGTCGTTATAACCAATGGCTTGCCAGTCACCGATGAGGCACTCTTGCTTTGACAGCGTGGCACAGCTGGATAATAGAAAGATGCTACCAAAGATAGATAGGCTCAGAGAAAGCCGCCGTACAAGCTGTTGCATGGTAATCTCCTATAACTACTGACGCTAATCGAAACATCCTCACATTAAAAATATGCTTGTCAGTATGCTGTTTACGGTAAAAACGTCTTCCGCTTATATTAGCGGAAGCATTTTTAATGATGACGCGTCCTAGGTTAGATTTTTAGATCAGAGCTTTAGATCAAAGCTTTAGGTCACCGTTTTATGATTGCGGACGAGTCAAATCAACTGAGGTGCCACTCACATTGTCTTTTAGGGTGACTTTAAGCATGATATAACCTGCGATGCCAGAGACGATTGAACCCATGATAATACCGAGGCGCTCATCAAATAAGGTGGTTTCGCCAGCAAATGCTAAGCCGCCGATAAACAAGCTCATAGTAAAGCCCACACCACATAATAGTGCCGCGCCGTAAACTTGCTTATAGTTCATACCTCTAGGCATGGTTGATATACCGAGCTTAAAGATTAACCAGCACATTATCATGACACCAACCTGCTTACCGATGAATAGGCCAGCAGCGATACCAAGGGGGACTGAGTGGAATAATTCAGCGACGCCTGCACCTTGAAGCGAGATGCCAGAGTTGGCAAATGCAAAGATTGGTAAAATCCCGAAAGCCACCGTATTGTGTAGGTCATGCTCTAGCTCTTCAAGTGGAGAGTGCTCAGGATCCGTACGGTCAAACATCGGAATAAACAGTGCTAAGACCACACCAGCTAAAGTGGCATGAATACCAGACTTGAGCACGGCAACCCACATAATCACACCAATGAGCAGATAAGGCGTGATACTAGTGACGTTGCGGCGATTGAGCATATACAAGAATGGCAGACACAAACCAGCTAACGCTAATGATTCTAATGACAGCTCACTGGTATAAAATAGCGCAATGATTAAAATCGCACCAATATCATCAAATATGGCAATGGATACTAAGAAGACCTTTAGAGAGTTGGGTACGCGACTACCAAGTAGACTCAATATCCCGAGAGCAAAAGCAATATCGGTTGCCGCAGGAATGGCCCAACCTTTCCAAAATTCTGGTTCATGGTAGTTAAAGAGCAGATAGACAATCGCTGGTGCAATCATGCCGCCCAGTGCTGCACCGGCGGGTAAGATGATTTGTTTGACGTTGGATAGCTCACCGATTAAGACTTCGCGCTTGAGCTCAAGACCAACTAAGAAAAAGAAAACCGCCATCAGACCATCATTGATCCAGTGGTGGGCGTCTTTAGCGATGGCAAAATCACCAATTTGGATAGCAACAGGTGCGTGGATAAAGCCTTCGTACCACACGTGAAGAGGGGAGTTAGCAATAATCATTGCAGCAACAGCAGCCAAGGCTAAAACGATACCGCCTGCTGCCTCAAATTCAAAAAATGCTTTAATCCTTCGTATTGCCATATCATCCTCATCTACTAAAAACTAATTACAAAATAGTTCAATAACTTCAAGCGTCTATACTACTGCCTTTTATCAGGTGGTAGATAGACAAGAACAGTCTCTCATACTCTTATTAATATACACAACAAAATACGTCTTAAAGTCGTTTGTTACATTCTTGAACCAGACGACTCTTATATTAAGTATTTATGAAGTGGTTAGACAAATTTAACAGACTTTGTCATGTTTTTGGTTTTTTTTGCCCCTTTATCTTTATAATGAGCGATATTAGCAAAACCAATAGTTATCCTAAATGCTACTTCAGCAGCAACTTTAATAATAGTATTTTAAATTCAATTTCCAAAGCCAAGTTTTAAGGCTTTTTCTTTTTTATCATAAATTTTGTAGGTCAGTGTCATGGATTTATCGCTCTCGTTAGAGGTTATTTTAATGCTTACTGCGGTGGCAGCATTGGCAGGATTCATCGATGCCATTGCAGGCGGTGGTGGTTTATTGACTATACCAGCGATGCTACTAGCGAATATCCCACCAGTATTGACACTTGGTACTAATAAATTGCAAGCTGCATCCGGTGCGTTGGCGGCTTCTATCACCATGATCAAAAAAGGCGTGGTGAAACCAAAACGTATAAAAGTGGCTATTATTGCCGCGTTTCTTGGCTCTGTTGTTGGGACAATTGCTGTACAGCTATCGCCGCCAGATATACTAGAAAAGTTGATTCCATTTTTAATTGCCGCCATTGGTATTTACACCTTGTTTGCACCTAGGCTTGGCGAGGTAGAAGCAGCACCGCGCATTAGCGAGAGTAAGTGGCAAAAAATCGTCGCACCGATGATCGGTTTCTATGATGGTTATATTGGTCCAGGTACGGGTATGTTTTTTGCGCTTGGTAACGTGGCACTACGCGGTCGTCAAATCATTGAGGCGACAGGTGCTGCCAAAGTATTGAACTTATCGACCAATATTGGCTCGTTAATATTTTTTATATTAGGTGGCAATGTGTTGTGGAAAGTAGGCTTGGCTATGATGGTCGGGCAGACGATAGGTGCATACTTTGGCTCACATATGGTGGTTAAAGGCGGTAGCAAACTTATTCGACCAGTGATTGTGTTGGTGTGTTTGGCAATGATTACTAAATATGTTTTTGGTTAGTTGGGGCGTATTGGTTACACTTGCCTTCCTTAAGATCTTCATCTTATGAGTGGTGTAAGCGTCAAAAAAAACCTCAGCCAATATGACTGAGGTTTTTTACTTTTAGGTTATTTATTGTGTAGCTATGATATTAACTTCGGCGATCGACATCGTCATACTCACTACCCATTATGCCATCATTCATAACTTCAGAGAATGCGCGTTCATTGTATTCATCAATATGACCATCAAACATTTCTTTTGTACCAGCGTCAGCGTCATTGTAGATAGCCAAGTCCATTTTGCCCTCGGACTTTGCCACGATAGTGGTTACTGCGGCATCACCGCCAACGTTAACAGCAGTACGCAACATATCCAGCAGGCGATCAACACCTAAGATCAAGCCAATACCTTCGATTGGTAAGCCAACTTGTGCAAATACCATAGACAGCATAATTAGACCAACACCAGGTACACCAGCAGTACCGACAGAGGCTAGTACTGACATTAAGATAACGGTCAGATACTCAGTAATACCTAAATCAATCCCATACAAGTTAGCGATAAAGATGGTCGCTGTACCCTGCATAATGGCAGTACCATCCATATTGATGGTGGCACCAAAAGGAACCGTAAACGATGCTACAGAGTTATTCACACCCATACGCTTGGTAACAGTACGCAACGTTACCGGAATGGTCGCATTTGAGCTTGAGGTACTAAATGCAAAGATTTGCACTTCACGCATTTTTGCCAAAAACGTTTTGATTGATAGTCCTGAAAACACCTTTAAGACGATCATCATGGTGACAAAGAAGTGGAAGGCCAATGAGCCAATCAATACAGCGACATAACCAAATAGAGACACGATCAAGTCCAAACCAAGATCAGCCATGGCTTTGGTTAACAGCGCAAACACACCATAAGGTGCTAGGTTCATAATGATGGTTACCATTTTTAAGATAACTTCATTAATCAGCTCTAAACTTTGGACTAAACCTTTAGCAGGCTTACCCACCATCAAAATACTAATACCAATCAAAATCGCAAAGAAAATAATCGATAGCATGTCACCATTGGCCATGGCGCTAATGGGGTTGGATGGAACGATATTTGAGAAAACATCAATGAGAGGTGGCGCTTCCTTTGCTTCAAAGCTGGCCTCAGATGCTAAGTCCATGCCTTTACCAATACCAAATAACGAGCCAAGCCCAATTGCGGTGGCAATCGCTAAAGCAGTTGTTAGCATATACATGAAAAATGTTTTTGTACCGATGCGACCAAGTAGTCGAATATCACCAATACCGCAGACACCACAAATCAATGAGATAAGTACTAAAGGTACAACCAACATTTTGAGTGAGTTGACAAAAAGTTTACCGATAATACCGAATAAGCCATTGACCAAATAGTCATTGACGAACCCACCTTCTGCGTTTAGTCCTGTGTAGTTAAAAAATAATCCTAGGGCGATACCTAAGACCATAGCAATTAGAATCTTGCCTGTCAGTCCCAAATTCTTCCACATAATTTATATCCTTTGTGTACGTAACTTTCAGTAGTGAACATGGTGCTCACGTCAATGTGATGATGACCGTTGCTATCAAAACCGCTTTGGCTACGTGTATCAAGTGCTTTGGCTTTTCGACTTGTTGTCAACTTTTTCGGAGGACAATATAAAAGAATTA
>NZ_JBQSVP010000166.1:0-5911 GCF_052376345.1 Psychrobacter sp. AOP5-GZ1-6
ATAAAAATTAAGAGAAAAAATGACAAACCTTATCCTTAATCATATGCAATCAGCGCTCGACAAGCTCAAAACAAATCAACAATACCGTCAACTCCCAAATCTGAGGCATAGTGGACGGTATATCGTGAGCGAAGGTAAAGCTTTGCTTAATATTGCGAGTAATGACTATCTTGGCTTGGGCGGTGATGCTGAGCTACAAGAGGAATTTCTCAACCAAATAGAAGGATTACCTGCAGCAACAGTACCTAAAATGAGTGCTACCTCTTCACGGCTCCTCACAGGTAACAACACACAACTACAACTATTAGAGTCAGAATTACAAAGTTGGTATCAGAATGCGGTAAATCAACAAGGCGTACCTACCAACAAATCTGTACTGGTACTCAATAGTGGCTACCATGCAAATATTGGTATCTTACCTGCACTGACCTTATTGCCAGTCAAAACACTTATTTTGGCTGACAAGCTGGTACATGCCAGTATCATCGATGGATTGCAACTGAGCCAAAGTAAGCTTGTCAGCTATCGCCGTTATCGTCACAATGATTACGAGCATTTGGCCAGATTTATTGAACAAGCAGACCCAGCCGTTGAGCGCATTATTATTGTTACTGAGAGTATTTTTAGTATGGATGGTGACCGCGCCGACTTACAAAAGCTGGTGGCATTAAAAGCTAAAGACGCTCGTATAGAGCTATACGTCGATGAAGCACATGCGGTTGGTGTTTTAGGTAATACAGGATTAGGGCTGGCAGAAGAGACAGTAACGTTGGCTGAAATTGATTATTTAGTTGGTACCTTTGGTAAGGCTTTCGCGTCAGTTGGGGCGTATATCATGTGTAATGAGACCGTCAAACAGTGGCTGATTAATACTATGCGCCCATTGATTTTTAGTACGGCGTTACCTCCTATCAATCATGCATGGACACGATTTATTTTAGCAAAAATGCCCACATTGACTGACGAACGCGCACATTTGGCACAACTCTCTACCACACTGAGCCGAGCCATCGCACCGCAATATCGTGTATCCTCAGCTGCTGAAAAGGTACATTATGAATCCCCTATCGTTCCTTATATATTAGGCGACAATGCAAGTACACTTGCCAAAGCGCAACAGTTACAGGCAGCAGGGTTTTATGCACTGCCTATTAGACCACCCACCGTCCCTGCAAACACCGCTCGTATTCGTCTGGTTATGAATGCTAAGCTGACGCATCAAGACTGCCAGCAACTCATCCAACAACTCACCTAATAGGTAGTAGCATCCTGCCTTTTATCAACCACCTTATTATTAGATATCAGCCTTTTTATCCAAAAAACCGTCTGACTTAGATGACCTGAATAATATGACAACACTCTCTACAGCCACTCACTTTAGCATCAGAAAACAAATCATCGCTCGCCATTTTGCAAGCGCTAGAGACTATGACCAACATGCCAATGTTCAGCAAATAGTTTGTCAGTATCTACTGGATAATATTGCTCATACTAAACAAAGTAGTGTATTGGAAATCGGTGCAGGCACAGGTCAAATGACACGGTTACTCGCTGAGCAAATCCACAGCCATCACTGGCTCATTAACGAATTATGTAGTGAGCATACTGTTACATTACAATCAATACTGCCCACTGCTGAAATCATCGTTGGTGACGCTGAAACCCTAGGTTTGGCAGAAAACCATAGTTTGATAGTCAGTGCCAATGCCGTGCAATGGTTTGATGATCCATTGAGCTTTGTCGCACAATCAGCACGCCGCTTACAACCTGAAGGACAGCTGGTTTTTAGCACCTTTACCCCAAATAATTTTTTGCAGATTAAAACATTAATAGATCAAGGACTACTGTATCCGAGTATCGAGGCATGGCAACTAGCGTTAAATAAGGCAGGGTTTATAGATTGTCAGGTAACCACACAGCGTTTTGATTTATGGTTTACACGCCCCTACGAGGTGCTTAAACACATGAAACTAACGGGAGTATCGACCAATCAAACGCAAATACAGTCAAATAATACACCACCATTTACGTGGACAAAAACACGGTTACAGCAGTTTGAGCAAGCGTACTGGCAGCAGTTTTCTGTAAAAGATGAAGAAGGTAAGCTCGGTGTAAGCCTAACTTATGAAGCGCTTATAGTGAGTGCATTTAAACCTTAATCACGCAGCATATGACAAGAATAGTAGCTAATAGGAAGCACAATTATTGGAAATAGTAGCCATAAAAAAACGCATCCCGAAGGATGCGTTTTTTATTTAACTACTTATTCGTTCAGCAGTATTACTTCTTGTCTTCGTCGACTTCAGTGAACTCAGCGTCCACAACATCATCATCCGCTTGGTTATTGTCTGCTTCACCTTCAGCACCTTGTTGGAACTGACTTGGATCCATGCCTTCTGCACCAGCACCGCTATCAGCGTAGATTTTTTGGCTGATTGGTAAGAAAGCATTGTCTAGCGCTTCAAGCTTGGCTTTGATGTCATCATGATCATCTTCTTTGGTCGCTGTCTCAAGCTCAGAGATAGCAGCTTCAACTGTTGATTTTTCTTCATCAGTGACTTTGTCTTCTGCTTCTTTTAGCGCTTTTTGTACCGCATGGATACGACCATCTGCTTCGTTACGTACTTGCGCTAGGTTAGCGAACTTTTCATCTTCTGCAGCATTGGCTTCTGCATCGCGAACCATTTGTTCAACTTCTTCATCCGACAAACCAGAATCTGCTTTGATCTGGATGCTTTGTGCTTTACCAGTACCTTTATCTGTTGCTGAAATATTCATAATACCATCAGCATTGATGTCAAAAGTTACTTCGATTTGTGGTAGACCACGTGGTGCTGGTGGAATATCTGTCAAATCAAAACGACCAAGCTGTTTGTTTTGGTTAGCGATTTTACGCTCACCTTGATAAACCTGAATGGTTACTGCTGGTTGGTTGTCTTCAGCTGTTGAGAATACCTGTGATTTCTTAGTAGGAATCATGGTGTTTTTCTCAATGATTGGTGTCATAACACCGCCCATTGTTTCGATACCTAAAGTCAACGGAGTCACATCAAGCAATAGTACGTCAGTTTTGTCACCAGATAATACAGCACCTTGAATTGATGCACCTGCTGCTACTGCTTCATCAGGGTTCACGTCTTTACGTGGCTCTTGACCGAAGAAATCTTCTACTTTTTTCTGTACTAAAGGCATACGAGTCTGACCACCAACTAGGATGACGTCATCGATATCACCAATTTTTAGACCGGCATCTTCAAGAGCAATTTTACAAGGACCCATGGTACGCTGTACTAGCTCTTCAGTTAAACTCTCTAGTTTTGAGCGGCTGATAGTAACAACCAAATGCTTAGGACCACTGCTATCAGCAGTGATATATGGCAGGTTTACTTCAGTACTTTGGGCACTTGACAACTCGATTTTGGCTTTTTCTGCAGCTTCTTTTAGACGCTGCATCGCAAGAGAATCACCTTTTAGGTTGAAGTCTTGATCTTTTTTGAACTCGTCTACCAAAAAGTCGATCAACGCTGAATCAAAATCTTCACCGCCAAGGAATGTGTCACCATTGGTTGCTAGTACTTCGAACTGCTGCTCGCCATCTACGTCAGCGATTTCGATGATTGATACATCAAACGTACCACCACCTAAGTCATATACAGCAACAGTGCTATCGCCTTGCTTCTTGTCCATACCATAGGCAAGCGCAGCAGCAGTTGGTTCGTTGATGATACGTTTTACATCAAGACCAGCAATTTTACCTGCATCTTTGGTCGCTTGACGCTGTGAATCGTTGAAATATGCAGGTACGGTTACAACCGCTTCTGTCACGCTTTCACCAAGATAATCTTCAGCTGTTTTCTTCATTTTTTTCAAGATTTCAGCAGAAACCTGTGGTGGTGCAAGCTTTTTACCATTGATTTCTACCCATGCATCACCGTTATCTGCTTTGGCGATTTTGTATGGCACCATACCGATGTCTTTTTGTACAACTTTGTCATCAAAACGACGACCGATCAAACGCTTAATCGCAAACAATGTATTGCTTGGGTTGGTAACTGCTTGACGCTTAGCTGACTGACCAACGAGAATTTCGTCATCTTTATAAGCGACGATCGATGGTGTTGTGCGAGTGCCTTCAGCATTTTCGATGACTTTAACCTTGTCACCTTCCATTACTGCAACACATGAATTAGTTGTACCTAAATCAATACCAATTACTTTACCCATAATCAATTGCTCCTAATTTGTTTTAAATATAAATAATTATATACTCAGACCAATGTCGGTCACTTGTTGCTTTATATCGGTTTGCTTGTTAATTTTTTCAAGTCAAAACCCACGCAAAAATTGTCTTTTGTGTGACTTTTTGTGAAAACCCTTATTAATATTAGGGTTTAGCACAGTTAAAAACTTATTGTTTCTTAATTATATAATGAAGCTGTGATCTTAACCGTTGTTGTATTAGCGATAACGCCCTAAATACTATTGACCAACACGGACCATTGCTGGACGCAACAAACGACCATTCAAGCTATAACCTTTTTGCAATACAGTACCGACAGTATCAGCTTCAGCATCGGCATCAATTCCAACCGCTTCATGAAAATCAGCGTTAAACTTTTCACCTTGTGGGTCAACCACTTCTACACCATTTTTAGTGAGTAGTGCTATTAAAGCTTTATGCGTCAGTTGCACACCTTCGGCTACTGGATCATTAGCATCAGCACTTTCGATAGCACGCTCTAAGTTGTCGACAATATCCAACAACTCCTTGGCAAACTTTTGTAGCGCGAACTTTTTGCTCTTTTCTGCTTCTTGCTCCATACGTTTTTGCGCATTGTACGCTTCTGCATTGGCGCGAGCCGTGGTTTCCTTGGCTTGCTTAACTTCGCCTTCTAGCTCAGCGATACGTGCTTTAAAAGTCTCAATGTCGATATCATTGTCGATGGTCGCCTCTTCACCTGAGTTATTTTGTGGATCAAACTCTTTCAGCGTTTCATCTAAAACACTGTCACTCTGATCAATGTTATCTTGCGCCACGTTTTGCTCGCTCATGATAGCTCCTTAGAATGTGATAATGATGGTTCATATAGGACACGGTAGACTGGCTCATCACCAGCTATTGAGCGTCCTTATTAGATACTTAAAATATTTCGCTCATTTTTTATTAATGCGCTTTACTAGCTGCTTGATAAAGGTGATGGGTATAAATTTCAAGCCTAAAATGCAGGATTTTTTCTAATTTGCCACAAATTTTGGTTTAATTTAATCTAAACTGCTTGTGAAGTGTTTCCTTTGCTCTAATCAGATATGAATAGGTGCTAAAAAATACTATTTGTGGCGAGAAGTTTTTTGACGAGACAGATATTTCTATCGAGAAACCCTCATTACAACGAAACCGTTATTGCTCACTCTTACCAGTCAGCGTAATCATCCAAATCTCCGAACGCGTGCCCAATCTAAAAGGCACTGCACCGATACCATAACCTGACGTTACCAAAAACTGCGTGTCTTCTATTGTTTTGGTACCATAGTTGAGCGGCTTTAACCAATTCATCAGCATCGTCAATGGAAATATCTGTCCACCATGAGTATGCCCTGATAAATGTAAATCAACTGGCAATGCTTTGATCTCATCCATCATAGAAGAACGATGCTCTAAAAACACCACTGGCTTATTACTATCAACTTGGGTCATTAGCTCCTTCGCTGATAATCTGGTCTGGTCAACATCATCTGAGCGCCCAACCAGCCACACTGAGTCATCTAATAGCACACTCTCGTTATCAAGCGCTTTAATACCTGCCGCTTCAACGGCCTCAGCTATCACTCCATCATAGCCTCGATAATCATGGTTACCCAAAGTAGCATAAACCCCAAGAGGCGCCTTTAGTTTTGATAAATGTTCGTGCAT
>NZ_JBQSVP010000167.1:0-5841 GCF_052376345.1 Psychrobacter sp. AOP5-GZ1-6
GAGCTATGCTGAAGAAACCGTACAAGTAAACTTGGTAAACTAACGACTCAACGAGGAGTTTACCATGACCAAGAAAGTTAGAACTTACAGCACAGAATTTAAAGCAGAAGCTGTCAAGAAGATAGCGGATAATAATGGCAATATTTCAGCTACTGCAAAGCAGCTCGGGATCGCCATGCAAACCTTATCTAACTGGCAGAATAAAGCCAATCAGGGCAAGCTTGTGGGCACTGAACAATACGATCCTGATCTTATGAGCGCCCTTGAAGAAGTAAAACGGCTAAAGCGCCAGCTTAAAGTTGCTGAGGAGGAGCGCGAGATATTAAAAAAGGCGACGGCGTACTTCGCCAAGCACAGCTAGTAAAGTACGCTTTTATCAAAGACAATCAGCAGATATTTAGCATCACAACTATGTGCCGTGTATTAAAGGTTAAATCATCAAGTTACTATGACTGGTCAAGTCGTGACATTAGTGATCAGCAGATACATCGTAATCACTGCGAGCTACTAGTCAAAGCCGCTCATACTGAAACATATGAGCGTTATGGCGTAGATCGTCTACATGCGCATCTAAGTGATCAAGGCCATGACATCAGTCCCTACATGGTTAGAAGTATTAAAGAGGAACACGGCATCAAGTGCCGTCGTCATAAGCGCTTTAAAGTCACTACTGATTCCAATCACAATAAACTGGTCTATGACAACGTGCTGAATCAGCAGTTTGACGCCAAGCGTCCCAATGAGTCTTGGGTCAGCGATATTACTTATATCTGGACAAACGAAGGTTGGCTGTACTTAGCTGGAGTCAAAGATTTATACACTAAAGAGCTTGTCGGCTACGCTATTAACAAGCGCATGACCGCAGATTTAGTATGTCGTGCGCTTAACATGGCAATTAAGAATAAACGCCCAAGCAAGGGACTAATTGTGCATTCTGATAGAGGCAGCCAGTATTGCAGTCACGCCTACCACAAGACCATGAAGCAGCATCAATTCATAGGCTCAATGAGCGGCAAAGGCAACTGTTTCGATAACGCTCCGATAGAAAGCTTCTGGGGCGTATTAAAGAATGAGCTGGTATATCATCAAGACTATAAAACAAGGTTCACAGCCATCAATGATATTATCAGTTATATCGAGCTGTACTACAATCAGACGAGGATTCAAAAGGGTTTGGACTATCAATCGCCAAGACAGGTGTGGTTTGATTATTATCGTCAAGCTGCGTAACTAAAATCTCCCAAGTTTAATTCTACGGGATTGACGGCAGGGGTCAGATACCAAAGGGCTTAAGTCTCTGAGCAAGTCTCTTGAGAGGTTAGAGGAGGAGTTGGAAGATAATGGCTATGAGATTATTGATTATATGGGCATGAATTATACTGAAGGGATGACCGTTAAAGCCCGATTTATACCGAGTGATGAGCTTGATGAAGATGAAAGTATAATCACTAGAGTGGTTTATCCTCAGGTTAATTTCAATGATAAGTTGATTCAACAAGCTGATGTTGAAGTTAGTGTTGGTTAGAACAAAACTTAATGAATAATAAAATATAGGAATGTAGATATGCGTCAAAAAGTAGATTTTGGTATTGATTTAGGCACAACCAACTCTGCCATTGCAGTCATGCAAGATGGTGACTCTGTAATCATTAAATCAGTTGGTGAAGAGCAGAATGATACAACACCTTCTTGTATTTCTTTTAATAAAAAGAAAATGATGTATGTTGGAAATAAAGCAAAAAACTCAATAGAGCAAGAGGCAATACGAAACTTTAAGCAGCGTAAAGCTGCTAAACCTAATGGTTATCAAGAATTTAAGCGCAATATGGGCACAAACTATAACTATGAATCTACATTTATGGATAGAAGTTATACTGCAGAGGCGCTCTCTGCTGAGGTGCTTAAAAAGCTAAAAGGCTATGTCAGAGATGAAAGTGTCACTTCTGCTGTGATTACAGTACCTGCTATGTTTGAGCAAAGTCAGTTAGATGCTACTCAGCGGGCTGCTGAGCTGGCGGGATTTAGCTATTGTGAGCTATTACAAGAGCCCATTGCGGCCTCAATTGCTTATGGCATCAAGCCAGCTAGTCAATCAGGTTATTGGCTGGTATTTGACTTTGGTGGCGGTACTTTTGATGCGGCATTGATGCATACAGAAGATGGCATCATGAAAGTGGTTGATTCCGCAGGCAATAACCATCTTGGTGGTAAAGATTTGGATACAGCTATAGTGAATCAGCTGTTTATACCAGAGATTCAAAATCAGTGTAATCTTGAAGAAACTATTTCAGGTTCGGCTATGAAAGACCTGTTGCAAGAGGCATTAAAAGGATATGCAGCTCAGGCAAAAATAAAACTATCATCAAGTGATCAGTGGAGTGAGTATATTGATAATTTAGGTGATGATGATGAGGGTGAGGAGATTGAATTTGATATTACCATCACTTTAGATCAATACGAAAGAGTAGTAACCCCTATATTCCAGCAAGCCATTGATATCACCCAAGACTTAATTAAACGTAATAATTTAGAGCCCAGTGACTTAAGCTCGCTTATTCTAGTGGGCGGTCCAACGTTCCAGCAAACGCTACGCCGTATGTTAGCGGAACAAGTTACAGATAAGGTCGATACCAGTATAGATCCTATGACGGCTGTTGCAAGAGGCGCGACCTTATTTGCTTCAACCAAAGATATTCCTAGAGAGCTGCAAAAGCGTGATACCACAAAGGCTCAACTTATCTTAAAGTACCCTGAGACCACTGTTGAAACAGCTGAACACCTAGGCGTTAAGATTGATAGGTCTGCCTCAGACTCTGCATTGCCGGAGACATTCAATTTAGAAGTGCTACGTACCGATGGTGCTTGGTCTTCAGGTAGTTTAGCTATAGATAATGATGTTGAGATTATCGAATTGCAGTTAAATACGGGGAAAACCAATCACTTTGAGCTAAAGCTATCGAGTAGTGATGGTACGATAATTCCTTGTCAGCCAAATACCATTACTATTATTCAAGGTTTGAAAATAGCCAATGCGACTTTACCTTATAGTATTGGTATTGAGGTTTACGATACCTTGGTAGCTAAACAAGGTGTTTGGCCGCTGGCGGGATTAGAGAAAAATAAAACACTGCCAGCTAAAGGTAAAGGCACATATAAGACGATGCAGGATGTTCGCCCAGGAGTGAAAGACGACGTTATAACCATTCCAACTTATGAGATTAATTTTGGTAAAGAAGGTTCGAAAGCAATTTTTAATAAGCGCTTTGGCGAGATTAGTATATCAGGCGAAGACTTGCCCGGATTCTTACCGTCAGGTAGCGATGTTGAAGTTACATTAAGTATTGATTCTTCACGTCGTGCGAAATTTGAATTGTACTTTCCTTCATTGGATGAAACCTATGAAAAGCAAATAGCTTCAGAAATTAAAACAGATATCTCTACCAATCAATTGAAGCGTGAAATTAATGAGGCACGAACAGTAGCACAGGAGCTATCACATTCAGGTAATAAAGACGCGGATAAGAAAGTACAAGAGCTTGATGAAGCTGAGCGATTACTTGATGAGCGTAGTGCTGATCGTGATACTAAAGAGAAAGTTAAAACAAGTCTGACTAAAACATTAATTGAATTAGATGAATATCAAGAACAAGGGGCTTGGCCTAAAGCAGAGCTTGACCTTGAAGATGCTATTGAAGATTTGCGTGATATTAATAATGAAAAAGGGAATGCGCGAACTAGTATTTTATTGACTGAGTTTGAAACCCAAGCACGTCAGATTATATCTAAACAAGATATACAAAGCGCTGCAAAACTTACAAAAGAAATTAATAGTACGGCGTTCAGTCTAAGGCAGCAAGATACTGGTTTCTGGGTTGGTATCCTAGAATATATGGATTATGGGTTTGATGATATTCAGTGGACTGATCGTGAAACTGCGTTCAAAGGTATTCAACATGCGAAACGTTTATTACAAACAAACCCTTCTCATGAACAGTTGCAAGATGCAGTTGTCACCATTATTGGGTTAATGGAACCTGAAAGTAGAGCTGAAATGAATAACGTTGATACTAGTCTGCTGCGTAAGTAATGAGATGACTAATTCAGCGTTTATTCGTGGTGATTTGATTGATGATCATTATCACGTCGACTTTTTTCTATATGAAGATGATATAGCTGAAACATATAGAGTTAAAACCAATAAAAATGAGCTTAAGTATCTTAAGCTCATTAAGTCTGAGTGTACATCTATTTTGGAAGTAGAAGCTCTAAAAGAAGCGCTAGGCTTGCTAGATAAAAACGGTCACCACAATATTCTGAGCTGCTCTGAGTTGCAAACTTTACGGGTGAAAGGGCAGTCGCAGTATTACTTTATACATGATTTTGTTCATGGGGAGTCTTTAAAACAGCGGTTAGATAGAGATATTAGTGTAGCAGTGTATGATGCTTGCAAAATTATTAGAGGAGGCTTTGATATATTGTCAAATGCTGGCATGCCTTCCACTCAAGTTTTAACTCCAAATGATATCTTTATAAATTACTTAGATGAAAAGGGAGGTGTGTCTATATTCCCTTTAGACTTGACCCGCTATATAAAACACACAGAGTCATCTATACCTCGCTACTCATTGGCTTATCAAAGTAGAGAGGCGAAACATAATACGGACTATTCATTAGCAACTTTGCTGTATAGGTGTTTGTTTGGTTTTTTACCTTGGCAGTACGATATTGAATGGACAGCTACTTATAAAGCAGTAGAGTATCAGGTCTTTTCTTACCGAGATGCAAATCCTCTAAGTCAATCAACCTTTCACTCTCAGCACATACCGGACGATTTAAAAAGCATTGTCTTTCAAGCTCTAAATAATATAGGAGTGAACGAGTTTAGCAAAAAGCTAGATTTGTTTTTAAAGCGGTATTATGAGTTTCCTTATTATGACGATATTAAGCTACCCAATAGTGAGACAAGAAACATCAAGCTTAAGGTATCAGAAGGATCACAGAATAAGAGTGAGCATGTTGGTCTAAACAAAGTAGCAGGGATGATGGATCTGAAGTCGCTATTAATTACTGATATTATAGAACCTTTAAAAAATAAGCAGGCTTATAAGAAATATGGGATTGATCCACTTAACGGCTTGTTATTTTATGGTCCCCCTGGCTGTGGCAAAACTTTTATAGCAAAACAACTTGCTGCTGAATTGGGTTATACATTCTTTGAAATCAAGCCTTCTGACTTGGCTAGTGTTTATGTTCATGGCACTCAAGAAAAGATTGGTAAGCTATTTTTAGAAGCCAGCCTTAAGGCACCTTCGGTGATATTTATTGATGAGGTTGATGCAGTAATGCCAAGTCGTGATAGTGCACATATGGGTCAACACTATTCTTCAGAGGTTAATGAATTTCTCGCTCAGCTCACAGAATGTAGTGAGAAAGGCATTCTTACGATTATGGCTACAAATAGGCCTGATGCAATAGACAAAGCGATTCTAAGAACTGGTAGGGTTGATAAGGCGGTTTATATACCTCTGCCTGATTTTGATACTCGTAAGGAGATGCTGGAGATTCTCTTGGAAGGACGACCTGTAGACAAGGGTTTGGATGTTGACTCTATAGCTATGTTAATGACGCATTATACTTCCAGCGATATTAATTATATGGTCAATGAAGCGGCCAAACTTGCCCTGAAAGAAAGGAGTAAAATTGATCATAAACATTTAACGGAAGTACTTCACAAAACGAAATCATCTGTTAATTACGATCAACTAGAAAAGTACGACTCTTTTACTGACTTTCAAAGATTCTAGATGCTTCCAAGCTCTTTGAAGACTTTATAAACAAAGT
>NZ_JBQSVP010000168.1:0-5834 GCF_052376345.1 Psychrobacter sp. AOP5-GZ1-6
AGGCGCAAGGTGCCAATCAAGACGTCTATTTTTATGCATGGGGCGGCGATCCTCAAATCAATGCCTACCTACAGTGGGCGGCCAAGCAAGTTGATGAAAAATACAATATCAACTTGGTGCACGTAAAGCTGAGTGATACCAGCGAAGCCGTCAGTCGCGTCCTAGCAGAAAAATCAGCCAATAATGATGACAAAGGCAGCGTTGATCTCATATGGATCAATGGTGCAAACTTTGCCACCATGAGTGAAAACGATTTATTACTCAAGCAATGGTCAAACAAGATACCTAATTTTGCACTCACTGATCCAGACAACAATCCTGCGGTTAACTTCGATTTTGGCGTACCCGTCAACGGTATGGAAGCACCATGGGGACAAGCGTCACTGACTTTTTATTATGACAGCATGTCTACCAAAAAGCCGCCCACCACCTTAAATGAACTCACCACTTGGACCGCACAAAACCCTGGGCGCTTTAGTTATCCTAAACCGCCTGATTTTTTGGGGATGAGCTTTTTAAAATATGCCTTGGTCATGTTACATGAGCAACATGATGCAGATACTGGTGAAGACACCAAATCTCTACTCAACATGCCTGCGACTGAGGAAAACAAAGCCATCGTCCTAGATCCATTATGGGCGTTTTTGGACGATCTGCACCCCACACTGTGGCGCAAGGGTGAGCAGTTTGTTCAAACTGGTGCACAAATGCGTCGCTTGGTCGATGATACCGAGCTGAGTCTCGCCTTTACCTTCTCGGCACCAGAAGTGCCAGCAGCGGTACAACGTTATGACTTACCCCAGAGCATCCGTAGCTATGCCATGAGCGATGGCAGTTTGAGTAACACGCACTTTGTGGCCATTCCTTATAATGCCAGTCACCCTCAAGCGGCGCAGCTGGTCGCCAACTTTTTGATGAGTCCAGAAGCACAAGCCAAAAAACAAACCGCCTCTGTATGGGGGGACAAAACCGTACTCATCCAGTCGACGCTCAGCCCTGAGCAACAAGCCTTATTCAAGACCGATAAAGCTCATCCTAGCGCGCTACCATTTGACAGCATCAAACGTACTGTGAGTGAGCCACATCCAAGCTGGGTTGAGGCCATTATGCAAGGCTGGCAAACACGTTATGGGGTGAGTCCATGAGCCAAGACACCAATAAAGGCAGCACCCAAGGCCAGGCCAATGCTAGCAAAAACTCTAGTGCTAGCCCCATGTATAAGAAAGATTTATTCACACATATCGCTACCCTGAGCCCTAAGTTTTTATTACTGATACTGATACTGCCCGTACTGGGTGGGCTAATCAGTGTACTGTTGCCTGCATTTAGCTGGGTGCCTGCACTTGAGCAAACGACCGTCAGCCTACAGGGCTTCAAAGACCTTTGGATGACGCCAGGTCTTACTCAGATGGTGCTGCTCAGCGTTGGTACAGGACTGATCAGTACCTTGCTGTCTTTTGTCATGACCTTGATGATATTAGCAGCATTCTTTAATAGTGTTTGGCTCACTCGTATTGAGCATTTACTTAGCCCTATTTTGGTCATTCCACATGCTGCAGCAGCGATTGCAGTTGGGTTTTTAATCGCACCCTCTGGTATGTTTGCACGATTGATATCGCCGTGGTTAAGTGGTTGGGAATTAGCCCCAGAAGGCATATTTCCTCATGACCCTTACGGTATCAGTATTATCTTGGGTTTGACCTTAAAAGAATTGCCTTTTTTATTATTAATTGCCCTAGGTGCATTGGCACAACCAGATCTCGGCAAAAAGCTACGTCAACAATATAAAGTGGCTATCAATCTGGGTTATTACCCCGTAACTGCCTTTTTTAAAGCCGTCTTGCCCCTACTCTATCCATTGCTACGTTTGCCTATCCTAGCGGTACTCGCCTATGCCAGTGCTAGCGTAGAGATGCCACTTATCCTAGGGCCAAACACACCGCCGACGCTTGCCGTTACCATCATGCAATGGTTCAATGATGTCGATTTAAACATGCGTATAAAAGCCTCGGCAGGTGCACTATTACAGCTTGTTCTGACCATTGGGCTAATCGCATTATGGCTAGGCGGTGAAAAGCTGATAAAAGTAATGTGTAGTGGCTCGCTGATCAATGGCACGCGCCATCATGCGGATGCAATATGGCAAAAAGTCACAGCCGCTTTGACCGTCATCGTGATTGGCTTTATGTTTATGTCGCTTATTGGTCTGGCTATGTGGTCTGTTGCTGGGTTTTGGCGCTTCCCTGCAGCACTGCCAGAGCAGTTTGTCCTATTGCATTTTCAAAGCGCTTTTATGCAAATGGGTACGCCTCTATTTAACACCATCTCTATTGGTCTTGTGAGCACTGCATTTGCTATTGTGCTTACTTTACTGTGTTTAGAAGCGGAACAACTGAGTGCGAAACGACTCTCTGGCTTTACCAGTTTAATCATTTATTTACCCTTATTGGTGCCGAGTATCGCGTTTCTATTTGGCTTAGTCTGGCTACAGCAACTGGCCAATAATCAAGCAGCGTTTTTTAATGTGGCCTTTACGCACTTACTGTTTGTATTGCCTTATGTGTTTTTATCACTGTCTAGTAGCTATCGGCGTTTAGATCCACGCTTTGCTCGCGTGGCTGCTAGCCTAGGTGCCACGCCACTAAAAGTGTTTTTACAGGTAAAACTACCACAGCTGTTTACACCTATATTGATTGCCGTCGCACTGGGTTTGGCGATAAGCTTTGGTCAGTATTTGCCGACATTGTTGGCAGGTGGTGGACGTATCGCCACCATTACGACAGAAGCGGTGGCGCTCGCGAACGGCGCCAGTAGACGCACCAGTGCAGTGTATGCCATTATTCAAATGTTGCTACCACTGATTGGGTTTATGCTAGCAAGCCTGCTACCAAAATATATTTTTAAAAGTGGTACAAACAACACTCATTAATATGCCCTAAACCAGCCAATAATGACCATATAAATAAAGGGGTTTTGATGTCATCATCTTTACAAATAAAAAACTTAGAACTATATCGGGAAGACACGCGTCTACTGAGCATCGATGAGCAGATTTTTGGTGGTGACATACTCACAGTGATGGGGCCATCTGGTAGTGGCAAATCAAGCTTTTTAAACTGGCTCACAGGCACTTTGCCCAGTGGCTTTCACTCCACAGGTGAGGCGTGGTTAAATGACGAAAACGTCTGTAGCCTACCGCCGCATTTACGCCATATTGGTGTACTGTATCAAGACCCTTTGCTGTTTTCACACTTATCCGTCGCAGGCAATATTGCTTTTGCTATGCCAAAAGGAAATAAGAAGCAGCGGAAAGAAAAAATTGAGCAGGCACTAGAGCAAGTTGGATTAGCAGGTATGGGTAAGCGCCATCCTGACAATTTGTCAGGTGGGCAGCAAGCACGGATTGCTTTACTGCGCACGCTACTCAGCGAGCCAAAAGCGATACTGCTAGATGAGCCTTTTAGCAAGCTTGATACCCAATTGAGAATGGATACGCGGCAATTGGTATTCGATCAAATTCGCACTCATAAGCTGCCTGCTATTATGGTCACGCACGACCAAAGCGATGCCGAAGCAGCCAACGGTAAGGTTATTCATGTAGGATAGGACAAGAGTTTTAGATATTGAAATCAAGCACCCATTCAAAATGACAAAAAAGCAAAACACAAAAGGCAGCTCGCATGTTAGATAAGTTTATCACTCCCGTTATCAAACCGATGCTGAACACTGTCGTTGCAGTACTACACAAGCGCGGTATCACACCAGACCAACTCACGATGCTAGGGTTTTTGATTGGCATGTTGGCATTACCATTAATCGCATTTGAGTTTTGGTATGGGGCACTTGCTGCCATCGCGGTGAACCGTGTTTTTGATGGGCTTGATGGCGCACTCGCTCGCTACGCCAAACAAAGCTCTAGCGCTGGTGGTTATTTAGATATTACCTTGGATTTTTTATTTTATGCCGCCATACCACTTGGCTTTATTTTGGCAAACCCTGAACAAAATGCCATTGCTGGCGCTATATTATTGGCTACATTTATTGGTACTGGCTCTAGCTTTTTGGCATTTGCCATTGCCGCTGAAAAGTTCAATTTGGATAAGCCGCAGTTTAAATACAAAAGCTTTTATTATCTAAACGGTCTGACTGAAGGTACCGAGACCATCGCAATATTTGTAGCATTTTGTCTGTGGCCGCAGCATTTTGCTGTACTCGCTAGCATTTTTGCGACTGCTTGTGCCGTCACTGTTTTCACCCGCATTCATGGTGGCTACAACACTCTGAAACAACTAGAAGCGGATATTCACAAAAGCTGAATATCGTCATTTATTTAAAAGGATTTAAAATACGTATATCAACAAAAGAGTTAACCAATGACAAATGAAGTATGGTGGAGACTGGGCGTTTTTTTTGGCGTGTTAGTCATAATGATGTTGCTTGAGTGGCGCATGCCTGCACGCAAATCCCCGATCAAAAGTAGCAAACGCTGGTTTGCTAACTTTAGCTTGGTGGTTGCGGCTTCTATCGTCACACGGTTGGCCATACCTATCGGCCTGACAGCTGTGGCACTATATAACCAACAGCATGGTATTGGCTTATTTAATATCATTGAGCTGCCCAGTATTGTAGTTATTATATTGAGCTTACTGCTGCTCGACATCGTCATCTATTGGCAGCATCGATTGTTTCATCGCGTCCCTACTCTATGGCGCTTGCATCGAGTACACCATGCCGATGCACACATTGATACCAGTACGGGTCTGAGATTTCATCCTATCGAGATTTTATTGAGTATCGTCGTCAAGTTCATTGCCGTTAGCTTGTTGGGCATACCTGCCATCGCTGTATTAATTTTTGAAATTGTTCTAAATGGACTGGCCATGTTTAATCATGCCAATATTCGCCTAGCACCTGCTATCGAAAAACCATTGCGATTAATATTGATGACTCAAATTTTGCATCGCATCCACCACAGTAAACGCGTGAGCGAGACCGATTCAAACTTTGGTTTTAGCGTTATTTGGTGGGATAAGTTGTTTGGTAGCTATAAGAGTGAAGCAAAAAAATCTGACAGCGAGTTGGATATTGGTTTAAAAGAATATCCTCTGCCCGAACAAAATGCATCGTTATGGAATTTACTCATCATGCCATTCAAAGACAAACCGCCCAAAGGGAAAATCTCTAAAAGTAAATAAACCATCAAGGTAGAAACATTCAAGCTAACAGTCATCAAGCCAAGAACATTCAAGCCAGCAACCATGTCTGCATATTTTTTTAGGTATGGTTAGGGCGTGTTTGATATTCAACCATAGCACTGACAGAGACTATTTTTTAGGCGATTCTAAGGTAAAAATAGTAAGTTTAGTCTTTCTAAGCGTCTATTTTTAGCAATGGAGCGGCAAAAAAGAGTCCTGTCCCTACGGCTGATGCTAAAACTGCACCATACTGCGTTGCAAATCTAGCTACGGCATTTGCATTATCGTCGCTTTGCGCCTTGTCTGGAACAATTTTAGCAATCAGCAGTGCCTATTTGTGAAAGATCAAACACGCCCTAAGCTTTCTCCAATATATCTGATTATGACAAACCCTTATCTATAAACGCTTTGGTACTTACCATTTTAGGTATCCACTCACAATGTAAACCAAATTTACAAATAACTTGAGCGTTCACTCAAATATAATTTGAACGAGTGCTCAAAATGATTTATAGTGGTTGCAGTTGTTAAGCAGCTCGAGCAAATACCATTGATTAATATGATTTATGAACGTGAGTTTTCGCTCAAATAAATATTTGGCTCTTAAGTCGCTTGCACACTTACTCTACAACAATTTAT
>NZ_JBQSVP010000169.1:0-5792 GCF_052376345.1 Psychrobacter sp. AOP5-GZ1-6
AAGTATTTTGGTCAGATGTAAGCGTAGTCGCCATGACACGATAAGAACGATGAAAATTAGACTGCTGGCAAGGGCGATATCACCGTAAGTTAGAATCATCTGTATATCATCCGTACCGC
This sequence comes from Psychrobacter sp. AOP5-GZ1-6, assembly GCF_052376345.1. Taxonomy (NCBI): domain Bacteria; kingdom Pseudomonadati; phylum Pseudomonadota; class Gammaproteobacteria; order Moraxellales; family Moraxellaceae; genus Psychrobacter; species Psychrobacter sp. AOP5-GZ1-6. The sequence continues at coordinate 120 of NZ_JBQSVP010000169.1, forward strand.
TTATCGTTTTCTGTAACGATTAAAGGTATTGGTTTTGGTTGCTTGTGTTAAAAAACTTGGGATAGTATTCCTGCTTGCATATGCCAGTGATGATTGGCTAATGGCATGATATCTTGCGTATCATGAGTAACCCACAATAATGTGCGCCTTCTATCTAGCCGTAGCCAGCTCATAAGTAGTTGTACCAGCTGTGCTGACGTATCGACGTCTAAAGCAGCTGTAGGCTCATCTAGTAATAATACCTGCGGACTTAATTGTAAAAGACGTAAGGTATTGACCAACTGCCGTTCGCCACCAGATAAGTAAGTGGTATCTTGATACAAAAAATCAGCGTTTCGTTGCATATGTTCAAGCTGTGCTATATGCCAATCTATATCAAAACGGCGCTGCTGATGAGCTTGTAGACTATAGGGTATTTTTAGATTGTCAATGACACGGCCTTCTAGTAACTGTGGATGTTGTGCTAGTAAGGCTATCTGGGTGCGCCATTGTGTGGGAACGGTATCGTGAATGCTCTGATAGGCATTGATACTTGAGATGTCATCGTTATTTAAGTAAATATCACCGCGGCTTATAGGCAATAGTCCTGCTAATACTCGTAACAATACGGATTTTCCACTACCAGAAGACCCAGTCAAGACGGTTACTTGCCCTGCCAGCAGCTGACCAGTCACACCATTTATTAATACTCGTTTATGGGTAATAGAAATAGGGTCGGCTGCTACGAATTTTCTGAATTTATCAGACCATTTTTGATAAATGCTAGGTGGTCGAGATGTTTTTGTGTCAATGTTTGTGTCATGATCATGGGTATAGCGACTAGCTGTGTCTTGGCTGTACACCCAAACATTCTCGAATGTTAGCTTAACATCATGCACATTTTTACCATTTTGTTTACTCATACCTTAGTATCACTGTGCATTCATTTGCTCGTTAATGGCTTGTTCAATGGCAGTACGTAATTTTTGTGGCACACGGATAGGGCGCATAGATGCAGTGTCATTACCAATGGTATTTGATCTTACTTGATTTTGTACACAGGCAATAACGATTTTGGCGCTACTTAATAAACTGCTGCTCGCATTGATATTATGGCTAGTGGTGCTGTCTGCTATATGGCGATGAATACTTTGATGAAAAATTATACTGGCAGGCTTTAACTCTATTTTATCGACACGCACGCTGATGACTTCATCTAAGAGAATGGCTCGTTTGTATTGCAAGTCTGCTTGACTCACGACAAAATGCTGTACATCACCTTTATCCGTCTGCAAAAAATAGCCATTCAAACCAAGATGACTAAACCAATCGCGGCGGCAGTTTTCGAAAAACACCAAATGATTGGCATGGTAGACTATACCGCCAGCATCAGTATGGTTAATATAGACATTATAATCTTTAGCAAACAATGGCGTAATTTCGTTGGTCGCTGTTAATGCGGTAATTGGACTTTTGCTATTAGTGGTTGTCATAATCATGCTCGGTATTGTTATCAGTATAAATAAATAGAAATGGTTTGAAGTTTTTGCTAAATAGCTGCTAAGGGGCACTCTAGTAATTTCTGTTTTTGTCTAATAATAATGTCGTTTTTTAATGATAGGGTTGGAACGATAGTAACGTGTTGTCCAAAACTATGAGAGAAACAATAATTAATAATAAGAGCTACTCTAGCTTAAGATATCAGGACACGCAATAGTTAGGTCGCTCTACGTCTGTTATCATAGGGGTTTGTATTTTGCCTCTCAACTATTCGTATTAGTACCGTATTTTCATCAATCAGTATAGGATAACTTATGACCCGTTTTGTCAGCTTTAATATTAATGGTATTCGTGCTCGCCAACATCAACTTGAGGCTGTGCGAGACGTCATCGATCCTGATGTGATGGGTCTGCAAGAAACCAAAGTACATGATGAGCAGTTTCCTATAGAAAATATAGAAAGTTTGGGTTATCACGTAGAATATTTTGGGCAAAAAGCACATTATGGTGTTGCGCTTTTATCTAAAGTCGCACCTATTTTTGTGCAAAAAGGTTTTCCTGGTGAAGATGAAGAAGCACAAAAGCGTTTCATTCATGCGCGGTATGAGTTTGATGGATGTGAAGTCGATGTTCTCAATGGTTATTTCCCGCAAGGAGAAAGCCAAGATCATCCGACCAAATTTCCGATGAAACGTGCTTACTATGCAAACTTGATGACTTATATTGATACGCTAAAAGCAGAGGGTCGTTCACTCATCATTATGGGAGATATGAATATCGCTCCAGAGGATGTTGATATCGGTATCGGTGAAGCCAATGCAAAGCGCTGGCTTAAAAATAGAAAAAGCTCTTTTTTGCCAGAAGAACGTGAGTGGTATAGTGCATTGATGTCACGTGAATTGACGGATACGTACCGTTTGCATTATCCAGAAAGCACTGAGTTTTATAGTTGGTTTGACTACCGTAGCCGAGGTTTTAATGATGAGCCTAAGCGTGGACTGCGTATCGATCATATTCTGTGTACCGCAGATTTAGTTGATGCATGTGTTGAGGCAGGTATCAGTTATGAGCTGCGAGCGATGGAAAAACCCTCTGACCATGCGCCAATTTGGTCGGCTTTTGATTTAAAAAAATTGTAGTAAACATATAGTATTAAGGCGTGTTCTAATTAAACTATATCCTCTCAAAACTGAACAATAAGGATTTCATAATGGCTGTCGGAAATGTAGCAATACCCAATACGATTTATCCTATCGAAGGTATCAAATTGAGTGCGACCGCAGCGGGCGTGCGTTACAAAGACCGTGACGATTTGGTCGTGATTGAGATAGCAGATACGGCGACTACTGCTGTTGTTACTACCAAAAATACTTTTTGTGCTGCACCTGTAAGTGTCTTACGTGAGAATTTTGCGAAAGCCAGTCCACGCTATTTGGTGACCAACACAGGCAATGCCAATGCAGGAACGGGCGCTGATGGCAAACGTCGTGCTATCGATATCTGTACTGCACTGGCTAGTAAGGCAGGGGTGGATAGTAGTAGCGTATTGCCATTCTCTACTGGTGTCATTGGTGAGCCGTTGAATAGCGATGCAGTGATCGCAGGTTTGGATAATGCGCTTACCAATCTAGGCGCTGATAATTGGCTTGCAGCAGCAAATGGTATTCGCACTACTGACACCATTCCTAAGCTTGCCAGCCAAAAAATTGATGTTGCTGGCACTAACTACCACGTTACAGGAATGTCAAAAGGCTCAGGTATGATACGGCCAAATATGGCCACCATGCTGGGTTACGTAGCGACTGACGCCAATATCGCAGCTAACGTATTACAAGAAATGCTAAGTGCCATCAATGAGCAGTCTTTTAACCGTATTACTGTCGATGGTGATACCTCGACCAATGACTGTTGTGTCTTGATAGCCACTGGTGCTGCTAGCTCAGAGGTGATTGATAGCCCAGAACACCCACATTATAAAGCTGTGTTTGCTGCTTTGAGTGAAGTGTTCTTACGTTTGGCACAATTGATTGTGCGTGACGGAGAAGGCGCAACCAAGTTTATGACAGTAAAAGTTACTGGTGGTCAGACGACACAAGAGTGTTGTGATGTGGCGTATGCCGTTGCTCATTCACCACTCGTAAAAACAGCGTTCTTTGCCAGTGATGCTAACTGGGGACGTATCTTAGCTGCTGTTGGCTATGCTGGTGTTGAAGATTTGGATACCGAACAAGTCGATGTCTATCTCGATGATGTGATGATATGTGAAAATGGCGGTGTTGCGCCCAGTTATATGGAAGAGGCGGGCAATACGGTCATGAGTCGCCCTGAGATTACCATCCATATTGATCTTGCACGTGGTGATTTCAGTGATACGGTATATACCTGCGATTTATCCTATGACTATGTCAAAATAAATGCCGATTATCGTAGCTAAAAGTGCCGATATATTGTGCAATTATGAATAGATATCGCACATGATAAAAAGCCTCTAAAGTATTAGAGGCTTTTTTTGTTGTTTGTAAGGTAATGCTTTTGGGAATATATCTAACTATAGTCGAACGATTATAGATTGTACAAATAGTACATCTAAGGAGGGTAACGCCGTAGCGGTTTAGTATGGTCAGTGAAAAGTAATATCAATACACCATGCATCGCTGATATAAATTTTTCTCGCTTGCTGTGCCTGCGCAGACAGAGGCTACAAAAAATCGATATCAGCAATACCGTAGCGTTTTTAGGATATTTTGACTGTATTTCACTGACTATATATGTTTAACATTAACACTGGCTATAATTAACACTAAATCCACGAGTCGCTGTAGGTATGCGGTTGTCTGCATAGATGGCAAGTCCGCCACGTGATGTTTCCTTATATTTATCGAGCATGTCAGCCCCTGTTACTCTCATGGTTTCGATCACTTTATCTAAAGAGACAAAGTGCTGTCCATTACCGCGGCAGGCAAGACGAGCAGCATTAACTGCTTTTACCGCGCCCATCGCATTGCGCTCGATGCAGGGCACCTGTACCAAGCCGCCAACAGGATCGCAGGTCAGGCCTAAGTTATGCTCAATGCCAATTTCTGCAGCATTGAGGCATTTGGCAGGATCGCCGCCTAGTATTTCGGCCAATGCAGAGGCTGCCATTGCACAAGCGGAGCCAACCTCACCTTGACAGCCGACCTCAGCACCAGATATTGAGGCGTTCTGTTTGATTAAGCTACCGATAGCGGTGGCATTTAATAAAAACTGGCGTGCACCTTCAATGCTGTAGTTTGCTAAAAAGTCACGGTAATAATGCATGACCGCAGGGATAATGCCTGCCGCACCATTGGTAGGCGCAGTCACAACATTGCCACCGTTGGCGTTCTCTTCATTGACCGCCAAGGCATATAGGTCAATCCAATCCATCGCGGCAAGCTTATCATTTTCCGTCAGAGTCTGGTGTTTCTCAGCGCACAATTGCAGATGCAAGGATTGAGCACGACGCTTTACATCCAAACCACCAGGTAATATGCCACTGCTTTGACATCCTCGTGTTACACAGTCTTGCATAGCCGTCCAAATAGAATCCAAATAAGCAAAAACGTCAGCTTGGTCGCGGTAGTGACATTCATTTGCCAGTACCAACTCGCTAATGCTCAGCTGGTGCTGATGGCATTGCTCTAATAGTTCTGCAGCGCTATTAAACGGGTAAGGAACCACATCAATTGTCGGGCTGGCATGATCTTCATCTGGATTGGTGGCATCTTCTTCATTAATCACAAAGCCGCCACCGACTGAATAATATGTTTTCTGATACAGAGTGCTATCTGTTAGTACTGCTCGAAGTGTCAGTGCATTAGGGTGATAGGGTAGAACCGTATCATCATGCCAATGAATGTCTTGCTCTGTATCAAATCCAATGCTATGTGTGCCTGATACCGCTAATACCTTGTCAGAGAAAATGGGGGCTAGATAATTGCTAGTCATACGCGTGTCTATCGTACTGGGTGTATGGCCAAGTAGTCCGAGCAAGATGGCTGTATCTGTTGCATGTCCTTTGCCTGTCGCTGCCAAAGAGCCATAAAGCTCAATTTCAATTGTTTTAATCGTTGTCAGTGCTGTTTGCTTGGTGAATGATGCTAAAAAAAGGTTGGCAGCAACCATCGGTCCGACTGTATGCGAACTTGATGGGCCTATGCCGATTTTAAATAA
>NZ_JBQSVP010000170.1:0-5713 GCF_052376345.1 Psychrobacter sp. AOP5-GZ1-6
ATAGTGTTAAAAAAAATTTTGGTATTCATATTGTTGCTAGTGTTAGTAATTGTAGGATATAGGCTTATCAAACCCAAAAACTCAATAAGTACATCGACCTCTGATGTTACATCTGATATTTCGACTAACTCCACTTTTACATCTACTGACTTTGAGGATATAGCGCCAACCTACGTTGATCTCGGTTCAGCATCGGCCTCGACAGTAAACCCAACATTAACGTCACAACCAGTAACCACACAAAGCTTTTCATGTGACGGGCGACAGCATTGCTCTCAAATGACCTCATGCGCCGAAGCAACCTACTTTATACAACACTGTCCTAACACTAAAATGGATGGTAATCATGATGGAGTACCCTGTGAGCAGCTGTGGTGTAACTGATTTTTATCAAACATAAAATGAGAATACAATGCATACTCCTACAACTTTCGCCGAAGAAGACCTAGAAAACATTATTGATTTTATCACAGCCCACCCATTAGCTACATTGATTGCCCAAACCAAGGATGGTATCGAAGCCTGTCATATACCTCTGTTTTGGCATAGCGACAACCCTTTCTCTGAATACGGATGTCTGTATGGTCATTTGGGTCGCAAAAATCCTATTTATCAAAACGTGTTACCAGATACTTCATGGTTAGTCATCTTTCAAAATTCCGGGCATTACATCAGTCCCAACTGGTATATCAGTAAAGCAAAGACCCATAAAAAAGTCCCCACGTGGAACTATCAAAGTGTGCATATCCAATCTCAAATCGAGTTGCTGCATGACACTGATACGCTGAAATGGATACTAGCAACCATGACCGCGCAGCAAGAAATCATCTCAGACAACCCTTGGTCATTAGCAGATGCTCCCATCACTTATATAGATGCTATGTGCCAAGGCACAATTGGTTTTAAACTCAACATAGAATCCATACAGGCTCAATTTAAATTGAGCCAAAACGAAACAGCAGAAAACCTCTCAGGAGTAATAAGTGGCTTGAAAGCGTTAAATACAAATGAAGCCACAGCAATGGCCGTCAAGGTTACAAACCATAATAATCGTTAACCTAAGCTCGTTATGCTTGCCAACTTAAAAGCTTATTTGAAATCAGAAAATATGCCCTAATCTCATTTTAAATAAACTTAAATAAAAATAGAGTTACTTTTATGAAAAATAACAAGGATAATAAAAATCAAGAACTGACTAAAATACGTCTTGATAAATGGTTATGGGCAGCACGGTTTTATCGAACACGCACCCTTGCCAAGCAAGCCATCGAAAGTGGACGTGTACATTATGCTGGTAGCCGCGTAAAAACCAGTAAAGAGATTTCGGTCGGTGATGAGCTAACCATTCGCCAAGGCTCGGCAACTGCCATGACAGAAAAGACCGTCATCGTCGAAGCCTTGAGCGCACAGCGTGGTAATGCCACAGCTGCCGAAATATTGTATTCAGAAACTGAAGAAAGTATAAACCGCCGTGCTTATTATGCAGAACAGCGCAAACTTGCCAATCTTGCACGCCCTGATAACAAACCCAACAAAAAAGAGCGCCGCGATCTTCAACGATTCAAAAACAATCAATAGTAAATAACAAAAGACAATTTAAATATAAGAGCACTAAGCGCAGATATAACCAGCATGACGTGAAGATGACCATATGGCGAAATCATATAAAAAGTACTGCTATGAATATTGTTTTTATGATTATTGTTATAAACATTACTGTATCAGATGATCATATTGTTTAGGCTATACTCTTGCCATTCTAAGCATTAATCGTTACGATGACAGCCGATTTACCTACTCAATAACATGCTGATAAAAGCCGTACTAATAATGCTGGTCTCTTATCGCATGTTTTTTTGTTCTACAAGGTCATACTATGATAATGAAAACCTGTACGCCATCATCTGTATTATTGGTTTGCTTAGGCAATATTTGTCGCTCTCCAACAGCTGAAGAGATTTTTCGCCAGCAAGCAGCCATTGCCGGATTATCCATAAAAGTTGATTCTGCAGGTACTGGTGACTGGCATATTGGTCATGCACCTGATGAACGCGCGCAACGTCATGCCAAAGCTCATGGCTATAAAATCAACAAACTGATTGCCCGCCAAGTAAACGAAGATGACTTTCGTAATTTCGATTTAATCCTAGCAATGGATGCCCAAAACTTAGCCGACTTACAAGCCATTGAGAATGACTTAGCAGATACTGAGAGTAATAGCGCCAAGCTGGCTTTATTCAGCGAAGAAGATCCAACTTATGGTGGCGATGACGTGCCAGACCCTTACAAAGGCGGTGAAGATATGTTTGAAGAAGTCATTAAGCGTATAGAATCAAGTGCACAAGCTTGGATTGAAAGTTGGAAAGCTCGCTAACGCTAAAAGCTGTATCGCCCCTATTTTTACATCTTGCATCCTCTATGATGAGCATCATGTAAATTATTATCTATTTGCCCTATAGGCTATGTTATGACCTCAGTTTCTCGCCTTGACCTAAACTCTAATCTGGCTAACACTGACTTGCCAGCCAACGTATTACAACGTCATTCAGTCGATTTGTCACATAGCAACACTATGGCATTAGCCTGTATCGCCGATACGGTCGTGACATTGACGGACGAGGTGCAGCTTAATACGTTCATGGCAGGTTATGTAAAGAACCACGCTGAACAGAAGCCGTTATTGGTACTGTCAGGTGGTAGCAATGTGCTACTGCCAGCTCAGCTAGATGCTATTGTACTGCAACCACAGATGCGCGGTATTAAGTTGATGGCTCAAACGGACAGTCATGTCGATATTGAAGTGATGGCTGGTGAAAACTGGCATGACCTGGTGACACATACGGTCAGTCAAGGATGGTATGGGCTAGAGAATCTTGCACTGATACCAGGGCTGGCTGGTGCAGCGCCTGTACAGAACATCGGTGCGTACGGTGTCCAATTAGAAGACCACTTACAATACGTACGTGCCTATCACTTGCCCACCCAAACATGGCATCAATTGACGGTTAATGACTGCCAATTTGGCTATCGCGACAGCATGTTTAAGCGCGCACCAAATACATGGGTTATCAGCCGTGTGGGGTTCAGATTACATACAGATGCCAGCAGAATTTTAGCTGATTATGGTGATGTACAGGCAGCAGCACAACGCTACGCTGAACAGCAAGGCCGCACACAAGCGACGCCTATGGACGTAATGCACGCCATTATAGAGATTCGCCAGCAAAAGCTTCCTGATCCCAAAAATCTGGCCAATTGTGGTAGTTTTTTCCAGAACCCGATTATCGAGAAAACGCAATTTACCACCTTAAAAAACACCTACCCTACGATGGTTGGCTATTCCATGGCTGACAATCAGGTGAAAGTCGCGGCTGGGTGGCTCATTGAGCATGCGGGGTTAAAAGGCGGTGGTGTTGCCCCAATCGTCACTCATCAGCAGCAAGCATTGGTACTTACCAATCATAAGCCCCAACAAGCAACCCAACAACAAGTAGCAACAGCTCAGCGATATATCGCCAATACAGTCTATGATAAATTTGCCATTCAGCTATCACGTGAACCCGTTTGGGTAAATACCGATGGCTCTATAAGGTATGACGAGCATGAGACCTAAATATTCATGGTCTAAGCGGCTACTATCTAAACGTTTATGGCGGTATTACTTACGCTCAGCTGAACGTATGATGAGGCTATTTCATATTATCAACATCACCTTTTTGCTTGGTTCAACAACCGTTATCCTCATCATAATCAGTTTGTTTACACCACTATTTTCACAATCGATTGTGTATTTGTTTACGCTCCTACCCCTACCTCATATATCTGGGACGGCCATGAATTCACCTCCTACCGCTTACGTGGTATTAGGTGGTGGACTCACCAATGACCATAACAATCAAATCATACTCAACAGCTATAGTCTCAATCGTGCCCAAACTGCTGCTGGTGCATATCACGACTTACCCCTGCCCATCGTACTCAGTGGTGCTGAAGCGCCTTGGCTTGGTCAATGGCTTATCGAACACGGTATCGATGGATTAATAAGCGAAAATGCCAGTATGAATACCTGCGAAAATGCACGCTTTACTGCCAAACGTATTCCACTACAACATGTTTATTTGATTACTGACAGCTATCATATGGCACGGGCTCGTAGACAATTTGCGCTTAATGGCATCAATAGCACACCAATAGATGCGCCTTTACCCGTCAACCGTGATTGGAAAAAACCGGCACAGAACTTAACGCATTCAAGACGTGCTGTTTATGAAGTCGCTGCCTATTTACGTGATGTGATACGTCCGCAGATGGACTGTCGTCAGGCCCAAGAGGTTACGTCACAGCAACTATTAACGCCTAGAGGGAGTGTGACAAAGACATCTAGTGAATAAATCTAGGCACATGTGTAAAGTGCATACTATATTGTCATTGTCCTCGCTATCTATCACTTTACATTCATCATCACAAACCATCACCACATTCATAATAGGTGTATAATGCCCAAAGAAATTGCAATTTAAGAGACATTTTATGCTCAGTATATTCTTATTAATTCCACTAAGTCTTATGTTATTTGTGGTTGCCATTTGGGCGGTACGCTATGCTGTAAAGTCAAACCAATTTGAAGATCTAGACAACGCATCACAGCGCATTATACTAGATGATCGTCAAGAGCGTAGGCAAACCATACAAGCTCATGATCACCCAACACCTACTGATACAGCTCATGATGAAATGAGTAATACTGATAATAATCCAAAAATCTAGCCTTAAGTTATCTTATCTATACATGACTTACGGCTATGTTTTTATCGTATACCCATCATCTAATTAGGTTCGTCTGTTACTATTTTTAGGAGAAGCAACCCATGACTACAGCATTACTCATTGCGGCATTACTAATGGGTTTTTTTGGCTCACCGCATTGCTTGGGCATGTGTGGTGGTCTTGTGACAGCGTTTGGATTGTCAATGAAAGATGCCAGCCCTGCTAAACGCCGTGCCCTTATCGCCACCTATCATTTAGGTCGTTTGACCAGTTATGCATTTTTAGGCTTAATCGCTGGACTGATTGGTACTACTGTACTCAAACCTTTAATGATGGGAAATAGTCTACCGCGCATCTTATTAGGCTTGGTATTAGTATTTGTTGGTGTGACTATGCTTGGCGCACCATTTTTAAATAAGTTAGAGCGTTTTGGCATGCGTTTTTGGCAATACCTGAGCCCACTTCGCCAAAAAGTATTTCCACTAAACACCTTTCCACGTGCCCTAACCGCTGGCTTACTTTGGGGGTTTTTACCTTGTGGCTTAGTTTATGGCGCTCTGCTGATTGCAGTTGTTGCTCACAACCCATTAAGTGGCGCAGCACTTATGTTCGTTTTTGGTTTAGGTACAGTACCTATGCTAGTTGCTACTCACGAAACAGTTGGTTGGTTGCGTGACAAAATTGGGCGTTTTCGCTTAAGACAACTAAATGGCGCTGTCATGGTAATATCCGGTTTGGCTATCGCTGTCGTACCAATAGCAATGTCCACTATGCATGGTGGGCATGATATGTCTCATATGCATGGAGACCATATGGATATGAGTGACACTATGGACCATAGCAACCATCATATGATGCCATCTGATGATGAGACCCATCATGACGGTATGGATCATAGTATGCACGATATGAGTCAAGAAACGATGGAACATGCTCACTAAAGCTT
>NZ_JBQSVP010000171.1:0-5622 GCF_052376345.1 Psychrobacter sp. AOP5-GZ1-6
GGACAAAAACTCTTCGCTAAAAATGTATATTGGCGGGTTTTGGCAAGAAAGAACTACGCAAGATGATAATGTTGGTTTCCGATTAAAAAGTGAATACGATACCAGCGCGCCTAATTGGTTACCAAAAAACACTGCTCTAGGGTTTGGCCTATACGTTGAGCACGATGATGAAGATGACTTACGAGTTGGTGCTCAATTAAAATTGAACTTAGGTGTAACTGATAATTCTAATAATCATATTTTGCAACAAGTCAGACGTGAACTGATAATGACACCTGACGTTTATAATATAGATACTTTTGAACAAGCAGCTAACTATGGCAAGATACAAAAGTTTGCTTATGATAATACTAATGAAGATATACAAGCAGTCAATGGGCAAATTGCCAATCTAGGAGAGAACGGCGTTGCCCTCATGAGCGGCACGGTAACCTTTGACGACAGCTTGATTATCGGTGAAGGTCAGACCTTATTAGGTAATGGCTCGTTGTTAATCAAAACACTGTCCGGAAAACAGGCTGAATATAGACAGACCACACCAGCAAAAATTAATAATACTTCAGGAGACAGCAGCGTTGTTAAAGTTGCCTCTAACTCTACAGTTACAGGAATAATGACCAAGGGGGGAGCCGAAGGCATAGGTAGCCTAAACGAAAGTACAAATAATGTCAGTATTAACAACGTCGATATCTCAGCAACCACAGGCGATGGAATTAAGCTCAACAACACCAACGGTCTCAACATTAAAAACAGTAAAATCCATGACTTAAATATTTGTGAAAACAATACAGACTGTGAATTTGCAGTATTCTCACCAACAAAGGCTCCAAACTCAGCAGTGAGTGCAGTCGGTAGTCAGAATATCAACATTGATAATGTCAAGATTGATGACGTTACCTATGGAATTTTTCTAGCCAGTGACTACGATCAAGAGACAAGTACGTATAAAACTACAACATCTAATGTGAATATTAACAATACAAGCATCAGCAACTCGCGCCGTGAAGGGCTACTATTGGTAGGCAATGACAACGTAACCATAGATAACCTCACTATGGATAACAGCAACCAAGATCAAGAAATGGATTTAATAGTGTTACAAGGTAGTCATAATATAACTATGAACGAGACAAACTTATCAGGCGGAATCAATGGTTTAATGATAGTCAATTCACCCAACCTACCTAGCTTTGACGACAACAATATTAAAATTAAAAATATGAACATTAATAACACTAGTCTCTCAGGCGTATTTATTAACCCAGCTTCAAAGATAGAGTTAGAAAATGTCACAGTTAACAACCCAGGAACCGCTGGAATCTCACTATATGGGAATGAATGGATGGGAGGGCCTGTAGAAGACGTCTCGATAAAGAACCTTCAAATAAACAACCCCTCCGAAAATGCAGTGGTGTTCTTTGGCCCGGTAAAAAACATCAAGGGCGACATAAACACGAATCAAAACGAAAACACTTGCAGCAACCTATGGGACATGGCTAAGTTCGAACAAGAACCTGGCAGCACACTAACCATTAACGGAAACAAAATAGCAAACTTAAGCGACTGCAACTAATATAAAGGGACGGCAATAGCCTAAGCAGGATAACAGCGGCGTAGACCCACACGGCTGTTATCTGATTTAGGCTTATCCAGTCTCACTTTTCTTTCGATTTTTTCCTGTAGTAAGTTGCCCTACTTATACCCAAAGCTTCCCAAGGCTTTAACGATTGCTCTGATGTGGCTACAGGCTTACGCTTAGATATCTTGCCACCTTTACTGCCTTTAAGTATCTGACGATAAATGAACTCGTTGTAGTGATAAGCATCATGCTTCCAACAGTACTTAGCAATACTTTTGGCTGTCGCTTTGACTTCTGAATAAGGTAACGGCTCTGAAAACATCATATTTGCGTTTTGAGCGTGTTTAAGCACTGAGTTATACCATTGCTCCCATGTCTTCCCTCGATGCGCTCTAATCGCAGAATACGCCCAATGACGAACGGTATCGAACAGGGTGCAGTTCCTGCCAAGTCCGTATTCTTTCTCGGTAGCCGTTAAAGGTCTGAGATCAACGAATTCCGCGAGATAATTCAGCTCATAGGCTTCTTTTGTCCATACCTCGGTACGCCAATGCTCGTGCATCGGGTTTTTAGTGATGAAGTTTGTATAACCAACGTCTGCGCGAGTCGCTCTGACAAGCCCTGCTTGTATCTTAGCGAGATACTCTAGAGCTTTGCGGCTACCGTGCTCACTGGTACAAACGGGCGTTTTTAGCTCGTAGACGATATGAGCGTGGCCATTTTTAGGGTTTTGGGTTGTCCAGCGTGGCGGTGGCAAGTATTCTTCCGCCCAACGCATTGCACCATGTTCATGGTCAATATCAAGGCAAATAAAATGGGTCATGCAAGGAGGGTTGTGCTGGATATACCGCATTTTGACAGCGGTTTGCCTAGGACGAATGACAAGATTACCTAAATCATCGGTGCAATAGGGCTTGTAGGGGAGTGTTTCGTATATTTCCGGTAGTATTAACATGACACACACTTGTGTTGGTGCGCCTGCTGATATAAAATGTCCGTATCGAAAAATGGGTTTTATATCTGCTGACACAGATTAAAATTCATCTAACCCCTGAAGCTGGCCGGCTTTGGGGGTTAGTCGTTTCTAGCACTTGAGTTTACGCTCTCATTCTCGTTTCGTCAATTAACAATTTCCTTGTAAAGCCACGCCATTTAAGGCTTACGAAGTTGTACCTACTTCACGTTATCTGCCCATACTGGGACCCGAATAAGTCCGCTTAGGCTGTTGTTTTTCAAGGTCTTGCGTTATTTGTTTACTAATTTCGCGACAGTCTCTAACTCGCTGCTCAATTTGTTCTGTGACAACTGTATTTCGTGCTGTGAACTCTTTAGCTGCTCCATCGTACCTTCTAGCATCGTCTCTAATACGGTCAAATCTATCTTTAGATCGTCTGATAGCACTAATGTACTCTGATACTCGCTCAAGGCTTTCGTGAGCTGTAATTGTGCGTTTGCGAGTATTACTAGCTGTTCTGCTAACACTGTTTGTCCTTCCGTGTGTTCTTTGCGATGCTGTCGCCAAGCTTTCTGCTCTTTCGTGTGCTTGCTCAGTGAAATCTCTAATGCTTCGAACATGGTCGGTAACGATTTGAGTTCCTGCGCTTGCGTCTCTGCCAATGCCGTTAATGAGGTCTTTAATTCCTCGATAGTCTGCGTTTGGTAGTCGATCATGTCTCTTTGACGCGCTATGGTGTCGGCGTTCGCTTCCATCGCTTCGCTGACTTGCTGTATCAATTGTTTTTGCATGGTCTTTTATCCTAATTTCATTCCGATGACGACGCCTAATATCAATATCAACAAAGCGAACAGAAAGCCAAAGATCAGCACTGCCCAAACTCGGTGTTCTAGGAATTTGAAGGCTTCGGCTTGGTGATCTTGCATTGTCTCGCTCAACTCGCGTGAATACTCGCTCATCATTTCCGCTATCTCGGCTTTTTGTTGCTCTAGGCTCTCTGTCGTAAGGGCTTGGACGCTGTAAATGTGATTGGCTAGTAAGGTGTTGATGCCTTCGTTGTGCAGCTCTAACATTTCCTGCAATTTGGTTTGCTTCTCGTCTAGGCTCTCCGTGCCTTGCTTGATGATACTCTCGCTTTCGCTCAAGCTCTTTATAAAGGACGCGTGTAGCTTCGTTAAATCTTCGTCTAACGTGGTTTCTATAAGATTCGCTGTCTCGTTCGACTTCTGCTTGAACTTCTTGGCTAAATCTAAAATCTCGCTCATATAATCCGCCTGTTAATCTAATATTTCTGCCACCACTGGGGTTTTTAATGGAGACGGCTTTGTCAGTCTGTCTTGCGATCTCAAACCCTGCATCTTGTAGCGTTTCAATCACGTCACTACGACTGCTAATCAGCCCTTCGGCTACTAAGTTTTTTAAGCCTTCGGTAATAGCTTCCCTAGCTTCTTTGGTGGCTCTTGGTAGGTTGTCACGTTGCGCCATTAAACGTTTACGCGCAGGATCGTTTGGGTCTGATAAATCATAGTTAATATTCTGTAGGTCTTTCCACGCATTGACCCTCGTTTTGTCTTGGCTGTGAATATAGGGCTGAAAAAGTCGCCCATGCTCAAGGTCGATATTGGCAATCACAAAGTTAAGCTCAAGCCTTCCTTTGTCCCTGTGCTCAATCCATGCAAAGCTGACCCGATCAGCGGTTAGCCCTGCGGTAATTGTCTGCTCAAAGCCGTCCATAATTTCGTTTTTTTGCTTGATTGTTAGATGGTCAGGGGCTTCTTCAAAGCTCAAGCAACCACTGGTGTACTGGCGTTTAAAATCTAGTGAATCAATCAGTAGCTTTTGCTGCTCTACGTCACCGCGCAATATCTCGGCATCAGGACGATCACCGTCTTTGCCAAGTAGATAATCAAAGACGGCACTACCGCCACCGGTGCCGTGACGAAAGAATTTAACGATCATCGCTCATGATCCTTTGTAGCTCGGCATCAAGGTCAGCTTGTATTTTCACCAAGGTCATTAGCACCTCGTTGTTCACATGGTTTCCTAGGTTTAGATGCTTGGCAATTTGATTGATGTTGTTACCGATCCACGCCACATGACGCACCAATTCGGGGTCAGCTGCATGTATGATTTTCTTTGCTTTGCCTTTTGGTTGTTCGATGTTTTGCCCCAGTGCCAACTGGCGCAAAAAAGTGGACGTACCCAATTCACCGGCACGGGTTTTTATGTCGTTAAATTCAGTATCAGTTAGGCGTATTTGTATGTGCCTATCTCTGATTTTCTTAGTTGATTTATCATCGC
Organism: Psychrobacter sp. AOP5-GZ1-6; assembly: GCF_052376345.1. Classification (NCBI taxonomy): domain Bacteria; kingdom Pseudomonadati; phylum Pseudomonadota; class Gammaproteobacteria; order Moraxellales; family Moraxellaceae; genus Psychrobacter; species Psychrobacter sp. AOP5-GZ1-6. The sequence goes on from NZ_JBQSVP010000171.1 coordinate 4,836, forward strand.
TCATGGGTGACGTCCGTAAGGTTTTTGGGGTTAAGGGGTTTCCCCTTACCGGCATGCCAAAATGTAAAGAAACGAAGTGAATTGTAATGACGGCATATGCTGGCTTAGTAAATATCGATTTAATGCCGTTAAGTATAAGCTCTCTTTAATATGTCGATAATGCTTTTATATATTTACACATAGTAAGTTAATGTATATTATTGTTAATAATTATCATTATCATTAATCTCAAATAAGGCTTCCTGATGAAGAAAGTGTCATATCTCATACTAGGTTCAGTAATCATCCCTATTGCATTTTCTTCAGTACCTGCTGTTGCAGAAATGAACTCTAACTTTAGTCCAAAACTACAATTACAAGGCGATTGGACTAGCGATGATAATAGTTATGGCTTGGGAGTTTTACTTCCCTACACTAATCAACTAACTGGTGTGCCATTTCTTGACCTACGCTATTATCAAAATGATAATAATATTAGCAACGCCAGCATTGGCCTGGGGTATCGTCACTCGTTACCAGAACAAAAATTTTTTGGTATCAACTCATATTACGACACTATAGAAACCGATGATAATAAGTATACTCAAGCCTCTGTTGGGATAGAGTATATTACTAAAGCTTGGGAAGCGCGCGCGAACTACTACCAACCTACTAATGATGATAAAAACATCTTAAATGAACTATTTACAGCTGATATCAAAGATAACTATCTAGGCATCAACACCACAAGTGGTATTGAAGAATTAAACAACTCGGCTGACCTAGAGTTCGGGCGTATTCTATCGCA
>NZ_JBQSVP010000172.1:0-5486 GCF_052376345.1 Psychrobacter sp. AOP5-GZ1-6
TTTTTAATTAAGGACTACGATGAACGATGACATGATTACTAAGAGTCAGTTAGCTGCTTACAAACCCACGACGGCTTATGTTGGGACTTCTTGGGCAGTAATGCTAGTTGGTGTGCTGGCGTATATATTTGGATTATGGAACGCACAGGGCATGTTATTAAACGAAAAAGGTTACTATATTGCAGTACTTGCTCTTGGCCTTTATTCAGCCATTAGTTTACAAAAAACGCTTCGTGATCGTAGTGAAGGCATTCCAACGACAAACATGTACTATTTAATCAGTTGGGCGGCTTTAGGGTTGTCTATTGCTCTGATTGTGATGGGGCTGATGAATGCTGGAAGCTTGAGTTTTAGCGAAAAAGGCTTTTATATGATGGCTTTTGCTATGAGTTTATTTGCTGCCGTGACTGTCCAAAAGAACACTCGTGATATTACCCAAATGCGAACATTAGCCGCGCCTCAAGCCACTATAAAAAATGACAATAGTGCTAAGATTTCCCATCAAAACTCACCTGAGTCTGATTCTGGAAAATCGCTTTTTGGTTCGGTTAAATCTAGAATAGAAGGTAATGATTAGCATTTTTGACTACAAGAAGCACTTAAGTAAGCGGTGCTTGTAAACGCCTACGGTTTGGCGATAGACGCGCGAGCATCGCTGCTGATAACGGTGAAAATGTACCAATCATCATATCCGCTAAAGCCTCAGCACACAGCGGTGCAATGGCATAGCCTTTAGCACCCATTGCATTCACAACCCAAATCCGTCTACTATCATTTAACTGTCCAACGATGGGGTGGTAGTCAGGTGTTTGGGTACGAACCCCTGCACGTCCTTGCCATCCGCTCATATCTGTTGGAATAATAGCCTCCATTTCAGGAATCGCTGTGATCAGTTTATCGCGGCTAATCTGATGCTCATCCATGCGTATCTTTGTGTCTATGTCATTGCGTATAAAGCTCGCTCCCAGTAAAAACTGAGGTTGGCCTGTCTCTACATTATTCAAACCATCGTCACCCACTTGTGCGGTGAAAGGCGTGCAGTAACCACTGTACTTGAGCGGGGTTTTGGGTAGCTTAGCGTACTGTTCAGGAGTTGGTGTAAACCAAGATAGCTGCCCACGAATTTTACGACAATCAAAAATTCGCTTATCCAGCTGATGACTCTCAAAAGCCGCACACACGATCACATTATCAGCAGCGATGGATATCGATTCTTTATGTTGGTTATGTCCTTTAATACCAACCTCATCGTCTGCCTCACTCATTTCATGAACTGTCACCTGTTGAAAGCTAATGAGCGGATGCGTCAGAATGATATCTTTTAATGCTTGTGGATTGACCAATCCTGACTGCGGTAGATAGAGGTTTTCTGATAGATCCTGTTCTATTAATCCAGCCGTTTTCTTTGCTTGTTCATTGCTTAGCGTGGTTGCCATAGGGTTAGGGTAATCAGCGATTTGCGCTGTACCGATATTGGCTTTGATAAGTAAGTCTAGTGCTCCCGTTGGCTCAAGTATGGGCGCGGTTTTCTCTTTGATTGCTTGCTTATTTAGTAGTTGATATAGTTGAGTACTATAGAGATAACCTATGGTATGTAAATGCTCATCGACATGATGAATCGGTGTCATCTTCGGTGCTAGGAGCGCGCGAGGATTGCCTGATGCTCCAGCTAGCGGTGCTGACTTGTCTAATAAAGTCACTTGGATGCCACGATTAGCTAGTGACCACGCTGTCAATAGTCCTGAAACACCAGCGCCAATCACCGCGCTATGAGAAGGTATGTGACAAGTACCATCAGGATGGTTGGTATAGTTACTATGAGGCTCATCTGATTCTATAGCGTCCGTCATGACGGCTGTTAGCATTTGCTTCTTTCGCCCAAACCCTTTTACTTTATTAATCTCAAAGCCATGCTCTTTTAGACCACGTTTTACAATACCGGCACAGCTATAAGTGGCGGCGGTCGTGGTGGGATGAGATAAGCGCTGCACTTGTGCAAAGATGTCTTTTGCCCATAGTGTCTCATTACAAGAAGGTGCGAAGCCGTCTAAAAACCAAGCGTCAACATAAGGTGCAGGAGCGTTCGCCAGTTGCGTTGCTAACTTATTAGCTAACTTACCCAAGCTCTCAGCTGCATCACCAAACCACATATCAACGGTCAAGTTGTCATCATAAAAATTTAAACGATGACAGCCTGCGATAAGGGGTGGATAGGTAGCCAAAAGCTGTGAAATTGGTGCTGCCAACTCAGGCGCGCGCTGTTGCCATAAGGCTAGTATTTGGGTCAGATCTGTCAGTGGTATGGGGAACTTTTCGGTCGTAATAAAATGTAGGCGAGCCGTTGCTAAATGTGGATGCGCCTGACGTAACTGCCGCCATAGTTCCCAAGTTGCCAATAGATTAAGCCCAGTACCAAAACCCAATTCTGCAATCGTAAAGCATTGCTTTGGATTCAGCATTGCCAAACGTTCAGGTAATTTGTTGTGTGTTAAAAACACATGACGGGTCTCTGCCAGCCCATCTGCATGCGAAAAATACACATCTCCAAACTCGCCAGATACGGGTACTGGTTTACCAGTGTCATCTAGCTGCCAATCAATCTTGGCTGGAGTGATGATGTTTAATGAGTTAGCATTTTGAGCTGATGTAGGAGCGTTGCAGGTTTCTTTTGATGCAGATATGGAGTTAGGCATAGACAATCACATAAGATAAAGCAATAAAGAGAGAGGGCGTTACCAGCGATCACGGCGGGTAAATACCAACCATGAGATAAAAATACCGACTAATAAACTGATTAAGACCGTAAATGCACCATACAAAAATAGCTGCCCTTTACTCTCATAAACCAAGACATTTACCTGAGTTTGCAAATCATTTACTTGACGCTGTAGCTGAGCATTACGGCTTAGTAGCTCTTGGTTGGCATCGGATAGCGCCTGTTTAGATGGCTGTAGTTGCGCCGCTAAAGTACCATTTATATTCAATGCTGAAGGATTGTTTTGTTGCGCGTCAATGGTATCTTGACCTATAGCCAATGCTAATGGATCGTTGTCGTCAGTGTTATTTATAGTGGGTATGGCTTGAGCCGATACCGTAGCAAACAACATCAAGACAGCAAGACTGACTTTGTATTGGCGAGTATTTGAACAAGAGACACGCTGATTCACGATGCTGCTACTTTAACATTTGACTGTTCAGTAGGGGTTGGCAGTGCTTGAATAAATGGTTTGATATCTACATGGCTGTAGACACCATCACGTAAGTAAGGTTCATCATTTGCCCACGCCTGTGCCGCCTCAATAGAATCAAAATCAGCGATAATTAAACTGCCTGACATGGCACTTTGTCCGTGCTCGATAGGGTTTGGTCCTGCGATAACGAGTCGCTGCTCGTTGTTCAATACTTTAAGGCGTTCAATATGTTCGGTACGAGTGATTTGACGCTGTGCGCTGCTGTCTGCAACGTCGTGACCAATAATGGCAAATAAGGACATGGGTTTTCCTCAATAAAGTGATGATTAATTTAAGATGTGTTTAATTAGTAAGAATTAGTTCATAGCAACTAATACAGTCGTTGCGGATATCTAAAAACAGCAGACATTATAAAATAATAGCCTAAGTATTACTTAGTAGTTTTGTTGGTCAGTTCTGGATTTAAATAGTTTTTTAATACTGCAAACTGGGCCACAATGAATACCAACATAATCGGAATCCAGCCATAAGATTTAAAGTTAATCCATGCTTCATCTGACATCGTAAAGGCTGTGATATAATGTAAAAAACCCATAAAAGCAAAGAACAATGCCCAAGCAATGGTTAGTTTTTTCCAACCGCTCATTGTGAGTAAAAAAACATCTTTCATAGCGAGTTGCATTAAAGGCTTGTTGATGATGACACTTCCTAATAGCGTGAAAGCAAAGATACCATTGATAATAGGCGACTTCCAACGCAGGTAGATATCATCACGCAAAAGTAAGGTGATGCCACAAAACCCAATGGTTAAAAGTAAGACGATCCATTGCTGCTTATCAAACTTGCCTTTTTGGCGAATGAAATGGATGGCATAAACAATAATAGTGGCGATGAGTAACGCGCCAGCCGCTGCTAAAATGCCGTTATATCGAGCAGCAATAAAAAAAGCAACTAAAGGAATTAGATCTAATAAGGCTTTCATAGCAAAGGGTATGTCCAACAAAAACGTATGGGGTAGTTTACACGTCTACTGCGTCAAAAAAAAGCAGTCAAAATGTTAATCATCTTACATCATCGGTCGGCACGGCAATATCTGATGATGGCGACTTATGAACATCACTAATATCAAATATAACGATTAAGCGATGTTAATATACACCTAGATAAAATATAATAACCGTATATGACTCAGCCTCTTCTCAACCATTACTATTTTTAAAAATGCTAAGGCTTACCTTATGAAATTCGATTTACATTGTCACAGTACGTGCTCTGATGGTACTTATGCACCAACAGAAGTGGTACAGCGTGCCCATGCGGCTGGCGTCAATGTATTGGCACTGACCGATCATGATACGTTAGCAGGAATCGATGAGGCGAGAGTGGCTGCTACTGCCTGTGATATGCAGCTCATCAATGGAGTAGAAATAAGCTGTGAGCATACTCTGAGTGGTGGTTACGGTAAAAACAAATCAACCAATAAAATCATCCATGTGCTTGGACTGGACTTTACTGATCGAGAGAAAATGCATGCAACGTTGCAGCAACTGCAAGACAGCCGTGCTACTCGTGGTCAGAAAATCACCGAAAAGCTCAGCGCGTTGTTAGATATCAATTATGATGAGCTATGGCAAGATGTGCTTAAAAAAGCAGGCGGTAACCCACAAGCAGTTGGACGTGCGCATATTGGTCAAGTATTGTTTGAGCGTGGTGAAGTTAAAACCGTACAAAAGGCCTTTGATAAATATCTGGCAGACAACAAGCCTGCTTATGTCGCTATCAATGCGCTGAGTATGGCTGAGGGTATCGAGTTGATCCATGCGTGTGGCGGGCAGGCAGTACTTGCGCATCCTACACGCTATCAGCTGTCGGCTACTCGTGTGCGTAAACTTATTGAAGAGTTTGCTCAGCTAGGTGGTGATGGCTGTGAGTTACCAGCGACTAGTGAGCCAATTAGTACTCGTAGAATGGTGGATCGCAGTATCGCTGAGCACAATCTTGTTACTTCAATAGGTAGCGATTTTCATGGTAGTAATATGCCGTGGCGACGATTGGGTGATGTTCCAGTCCTAAATCCAGAGCAGCAAGGGGTTTGGCAATCTTTTACAAAGTTTTCTTAAGGCGAAACTGTCTTAAAGCGAAATTACCTTAAAGAAAAACCGTCTTAAAGTGAAATTGTCTTAGGGCGTATTGAACACGTCCTAGGACTACTCAAAAAATACTTACTAAATCCACTGAAAAACCTCTAATTATCGTTTAATCTTTGGTACTACTTATTTTTAGTATTACTTTTTT
>NZ_JBQSVP010000173.1:0-5458 GCF_052376345.1 Psychrobacter sp. AOP5-GZ1-6
GGGATCAACTGCTTAGCTCATATAGATATGATTGCATAAGACAGACTTGACCACTTTAAGATAATTGTTAAAAGGTCACACATACTAATGTGCAGATATTATAAGAAAATCACAACCAATAACAAGTCTTTTAACAAGTTATTGGTGTATTCTTCAATGACAATGTAAAGATAACTATGACATTATCATCATTAATGGGGCTTTACTTATTCGTCATCATCTTTAGAGTTGAACTTAGAGATGATTTCAGTAGCAACTGATTTTGGAATTTCAGCGTATTTTTGGAATTCCATTGAATAAGTTGCACGGCCTTGTGACATAGAGCGCATTTGTGTGGCATAACCAAACATTTCCGCTAATGGTACTTCAGCACGAATCTGCTTAGTACCACCAGGTAGATCTTCCATACCCTGTACCAAACCACGACGACGGTTAAGATCGCCCATGATGTCACCCATATAGTCTTCAGGTGTTTCAACTTCTACTTTCATCACTGGCTCAAGTAGTGCTGGGTCAGCTGCCATGAAACCTTTTCTAAAGGCCATAGAACCTGCCATTTTGAACGACAATTCATCAGAATCGACATCATGATAAGAACCATCATACAAAGTCGCTTTAACACCAACTACTGGGTAACCAGCAAGTACGCCATTTTTCATGCGTTCTTGGATACCTTTGTCAACAGCACCGTGGAATTCTTTCGGTACAGTACCACCAACAACTTCTTCAGCGAATTCGTATTCAGTTTCACCAGCTGGATCAAGCGGCTCAAGACGTAACCAAACGTGACCAAACTTACCACGACCACCAGTCTGACGTACAAATTTGCCTTCTTGTTCAACCGTGTTACGAATCGTCTCACGATAAGCAACCTGCGGCGCACCGATATTTGCTTCAACATTGAACTCACGCTTCATACGATCAACGAGAATCTCTAGATGTAGCTCACCCATACCGCTAATGATCGTCTGACCAGACTCTTCGTCAGTGTGTACACGGAACGATGGATCTTCTTTTGCCAAACGGCCAAGAGCGATAGACATTTTTTCTTGGTCAGCTTTGGTCTTAGGCTCAACAGCTAGAGAGATAACTGGATCTGGGAATTCCATACGCTCAAGAGTGATTACATTGTCTTCATCACATAGCGTATCACCAGTAGTCACATCTTTCATACCAACTAGCGCTGCGATATCACCAGTACGAATCTCTGGAAGCTCTTGCTGAGAATCTGCCATCATCTGTACGATACGGCCAACACGCTCACGCTTCATCTTAACTGGGTTATAAACACTGCTACCCTGCTTCATTACACCAGAATAAACACGTACGAAGGTTAAGTTACCAACGAACTTATCATTCATGATTTTGAATGCTAGTGCTGAGAAAGGTGCGTCATCTGATGCTTCACGAGAACCTTCGGTTTCGTCTTTGTCATCAAGAATACCTTTAATAGCAGGTACATCAATTGGTGCAGGTAGATATTGAATAACAGCATCTAACATCTTCTGTACACCTTTGTTCTTAAAGGCAGTACCACAAAGAAGCGGGATGATTGAGTTATCAATCGTTAACTGACGAATAGCAGTGTTGATCTGTTCTACAGACAACTCACCGTTTTCAAGATACTCATTCATGAGTTCTTCATTCGCTTCAGCTGCATTTTCTACTAAAAGCTCACGGTATTCGGCAGCTTTGTCTTGTAGTTCAGTTGGAATTTCGCGTTCTTCGTATTGCATACCTTGAGATGCTTCATCCCAATAGATAGCTTTCATGCTTACTAAGTCAACAACGCCTTCAAAATCGTCTTCTTTACCAATTGGAATAACCAATGGCACAGGGTTGCCACCCAAACGAGTTTTGATCTGGTCAATAACACGGTAGAAGTCAGCACCAACGCGATCCATTTTGTTTACGAATGCAAGACGTGGGACTTTATATTTGTTCGCCTGACGCCAAACGGTTTCAGACTGTGGCTGAACGCCGCCTACTGCACAGTAAACCATGCAAGCGCCATCAAGAACACGCATAGAACGTTCAACTTCGATCGTGAAGTCAACGTGACCTGGGGTGTCAATGATATTGATACGGTGTTCGTCGAACTGTTTCGCCATACCTGACCAAAAACAAGTCGTTGCTGCTGAGGTGATAGTAATACCACGCTCTTGTTCTTGCTCCATCCAGTCCATGGTAGCTGCGCCATCATGTACTTCGCCAATTTTGTGGCTAACACCGGTATAGAATAAAACACGTTCAGTAGTGGTTGTCTTACCAGCATCGATATGCGCTGAGATACCAATATTGCGATAGCGTTTTAGGGGAGTTTTACGAGCCATAGTTTTTTCCTAGGAAAAGTCGTGTATATAATAATGTGTTGTGTCACTACCTCATACTCTATGACAAAGCGGTCAGCTTCATGACAAAGCAATCAACTTCGTAATATTACTTACTGATTATTAAGCCTAATGTGGACAAAAAAAGAGCAAATACTAAGAATAGTGTGGCATCAAATTTGGGATGCTCCCTATCTAAACAGTATTGATAGAAAAGCATCTAGATAGATGTCTGCCATCCCAATTATGAATAGTATGATCTATCTATAACTGGATACATGGTGGCAGCAATCAATAGAATAAATAACAGTATAAGATTGATTGACATCAGCCAACCAATCTAAAGTTACTATCAAACAGTTGCTTAGAAACGATAGTGAGAGAATGCTTTGTTAGCGTCTGCCATACGGTGAACTTCGTCACGTTTTTTCATAGCGGCACCTTTGCCGTCAGCAGCATCGTTCAATTCACCAGCTAAACGCAAAGCCATTGATTTTTCAGAACGCTTAGCAGCAGCTTCAGCTATCCAACGCATAGCCAAGGCAGTACGACGGGAGGGACGTACTTCCATTGGCACTTGGTAGGTTGCACCACCAACGCGGCGAGCTTTTACTTCTACCATTGGGCGTACATTTTCTAAAACGTCTTCGAAGAAAGAAACTGGATCTTCAACTTTACGTTTTTCGCTTACTGTTTCAAGTGCACCGTAAACGATACGCTCAGCAGTAGATTTTTTACCATCACTCATTACATGGTTGATGAATTTTGCAACAGTTTGGCTACCAAACTTAGGATCCGGTAGGATCTCACGGGCAGCAACGACGCGACGTCTTGGCATAATAAATTTCCTTGTCTTCAGGAGTGTCTGACATTCACAATCTCGCACCAATTATTTATTAGGTGGCGTTATATCGAGTTTGTCAGTCAGCCTTACTGCATGGCGGTATGTTGTAACAGAAAATAAATAATTTGATAATCCTGCTAACACCTGACCCATGCACAGTTAATGTTTGGTACAAAAAAGCTTATCTAATAACATTTAGTTATTAAACTTTAGGCTTCTTAGCACCGTATTTAGAGCGACCTTGCTTACGGTCTTTTACGCCTGCGCAATCTAATGCACCACGAACAGTGTGATAACGTACACCTGGTAGATCTTTTACACGACCACCACGGATAAGAACAACACTGTGCTCTTGTAAGTTATGACCTTCGCCGCCGATATAGCTTGATACTTCATAGCCTGAAGTCAAACGTACACGACATACTTTACGCATGGCTGAGTTAGGTTTTTTAGGAGTGGTAGTATATACACGAGTACATACGCCACGACGTTGTGGGCACGCTTCCAACGCAGGAACTTTTGACTTTTCCTTGATGGTTTTGCGACCTTTACGAATCAATTGGTTAGTTGTTGCCATGAGGCATCCTTCTCCCGTTTGGTATAAAACAAAAAAATGGGCAAATACACCATCTATCTGACATTAACGACAGATTTTCGGAGTACCCATTTTTAGGACAGTATATTATAAAGAGTTGTTGCTGCTATTTCAACCACTTATGAGTGATTGTACTTTACAACATTTAATAGATATGCATTCAGCCTACTTCCATACCACATTATCTATGTTTGGTCAGCAATTAGGTAAAAAAACAGATCATTAAATATGCCATAAAAATAGTGAAAGACATGATTAGAATAAGATAAATACAAAGACAATCTAATATCAGTAGGCATTAAATGGCGATATTGTCTTATTTTTCAAGAGAATAAAATAATATCACCAAATTAAGAATAAGTGAGTCAAGCAAGCACTTAGTTATTCTATTTTTTTTCACTTGTATTTTGACCAGTATCTTTTGCTTGCGCACTATCTTCTTCTATTTGAGTATCATCATCGTTGACACTTTCGCTATCGATATTATCTACATCTTTTTTCTCATCGCTATTAGCAGTTTTATCTACTTTTTCTTCACTGCTACTATCATCCGTAATCGCACGATTAGCAAGTTTCGCTTCTGGTGCAAAAGTTGCTTGCGCTACGCCAATGACTTCATCAATTAACTGGCTATTATAGTGCATACCAATAGCCACTGCTGTGACGGGTAAGAATCGGCGTATCCATGATAAGTTGATTTGATCTAAATCGATACCAATCTGACTGGCGATATTATCAACTTGCTGAGCGTAAAAATTCACATTTTTGTGTTTTAGACCTAGGTTTTTTAGCTCACTGTGTAAACCACCACTCTGCGCATTGTCCAGCAAGCCTTTACCAATACCGAGACCCGCAAGTAACGCTTGTTTTTCTTGCATTTTTCTCAAGTCGGCATTTGATAACAGCTCATAAGCCATTTTGATGCCTTGGCTACCAGTTAGTGGTTTATTGTAAACAGCCGCCAACTGATAAACCGTACGTAATGACACTAATAATAGCCACAACGTATCAGCGAGCAAACCTGGAAGACCTGCTAGACCGGTAAAGCCGCCTATCGTAGCGAGTGCTCGGTTTTGGTTAGCAATATCCGTAGCTAACGCATAACGTTCTTCGTCATCCAAACTTTCAATGTTGGCAAAACGATGTTCATCAGGCAAATCAACCTGACTCCAGCTAGAGGCAAGTTTTGCCACTTGGGCGAAAGCGCCATCAACAGTTGATTGAAAAAAACTATTCGGTACCACTTTTTTGGCATACTTACCATAAGTCGCAAAGCGTGGTCCTAATAGTTGCTGCGTAGCCTTCAAGGTTTGCTCACGAAACAAGTCTTGTTGATAGTCCTCGTCACCCAAGTTGACTGCTTTGTATTGACGCGGTTTGCTTGTCTTAGCGTTGACACCGTCAATGATTGCACCCATGCGTTCTAAGTTATTGCGAGTCAAAGAGCCAACGGTTTTAATGCTTTTAGAAAGAATACTACGCTTTGCCATCGTGATGTCCTTAATGTGGTGATTGGTTTTATAATAGGTTTATATTTATAATCGATACGCTATCTTATCGAATGACTCTATGCAGTGTCAGTGCGAACAATGTTATCGCCATTACAAACTTTGTATCCAAAAGTATAACTGAATCGACTATTGATGCTATGTTAAAGTTTATTCTGTCAGTCATATTCAAGCATAGCCT
>NZ_JBQSVP010000174.1:0-5449 GCF_052376345.1 Psychrobacter sp. AOP5-GZ1-6
GTGAAGTTTGTCTTGGTAAACTTACTTTAGCAATTTTGGGCTTCTTTTTTTATCTTTTTTTTGAGCGCTTATCCCGAACTGGGGTTAGTTATAAAGATGATGGACAGGTATCTGATACGTCTTATATGAATGACTAATGTCAATCTTAACCTCTACTCAGCCATCTCTCCATGCCCTTCAACATCACTTTTCTTACCATCAGGTTTGATCTCAATCGGCAATACCAGCCCTTTCGCAAAATCATCAGACAACACATAATCGTAGCTGCTAGCAGCGACATCAGGCGTAGTATGAATGATAAGCGTCATGTCCTCGCCATCGGTTAGCTCATGTGAGACATAGGTCTCGCTTAGCTGATCCAATATTTTGGACAGTGCTTCATTGCTGGCCATACTTACCGTCAGGTTATGTTGAGCGGTAGCAGTGTCCACTTTGAAAAAATCTGCATAATCGCGCACATTTTTACTATCGATGGCAAATGGATATTTGTAGCTAGTCATCTCAGCAGCTGCTTCATCGCTTGCGACTAGAGACCAGTCAACAGTGTTACTCGCAGTCGTTGCTGCATCTTGTGTAGTGGTCGCTGCCGTTTCAGAGTTTGGTTCGGTCGTCTCAGTACTTTTGTCACACCCTGTCAAACCCATTAGTACCAATACACTTGCAGTAGCGATTACTTTCATACTCATCAGACGCTTAGCCATCGATATATCCTTTATACGGTTAATCATAAATCACTTTATAGTGCTGCTAAAATAATAAAACTCAAAAAAACAGCCACCATATGATGACTGATGAACGTTTATCATCGCTCTTTGTGTATGACGCTGTTATTAGATTTGGCAGCTTACGTGGTATTCCGTACCATCGGCCCATTTAATGGCAAAGATACCTTTGTCTTCTTTCATATGCCATGCGTAGACCGCGTCTGGGCTTGAGTCATTGACATAGCTGGCGACATGATCTTGCGCTTCACCATTTAAGATAACTGGCTGTGACGCCCATTTTACTTTAGGCAATGTCACGTTCAGCATGACTTGTTTTTTATTGATAGATTGTTTTGCCGTGATGATGCTGTCATCCGTACAAGTATAAGGCGCTGGTGCCATACGATCGTAAGCGGCACTAGGCATAGTCTCTGATGTAGGTGTGTCTGACTCAGGCACGTCTGATGTATTTGGAGTAGTCGGAGCAGTAGTCGCACAAGCGCTTAATAGGGCGAGGGCAGGTAGAGCTGCGACAATTTTAGTAAGGGTATTCATGGTTTTCTCCAAAGATATAGACGGTATCATGTAATTATATTTAAGTATGCGTTAAGCTTATAGCTATATAGTACCCAAAACGAACCTAGGGAAATGTTAGAAATTGTTTGTTACATGTTTGCTTTGTCACACAATCGCTGACTAATGTAATGTCTCATTTTGAGTGTGTTGGAAGACAATTAAAATAGTGGATGATACGGGCTAAAAGTGATCTCTCACACATAAAAAAGCGCCTATCGACATATGAATCGATAGGCGCTTTTTTGTTTCATTGAGCATTATTAAAACAAGGTAGCTAAGGTATGCTCATGGGTGCGAGCGCATCTTAACTACCTATAATCATTTGGTTTTGCGCGGTGGCAGACCCGTATGCTGGGTTTGAAAGTTGCCTTTATTGACACGTTTCTTAGCGTTTTTACTGACTGTGTTTTTACCCGCAGCCCCTTTTTTAGCAGCTGCTTTATTGCTTGAAGAACCGTTACTACGTTTGACCGAATCATTACCCAAGCGACTGTTTTTCTTGCGTGCTGATTGATAACTGTCTTGAGCGGCATCACGTCCTTCTAGATGGGCATTAAATGGCGGAATCAAGCAACCACGATTTTTACCAATCAAATCACTACGGCCCATGTCTTGTAAGGCTTTACGTAGCATTACCCAGTTTTTTGGATCATGATAGCGCAAAAACGCTTTATGCAGTTTACGCTGCTTGCCAGATTTGACAATATCCATGTCACCTTCAGCACGGCTCACTTTATGTAATGGATCTTTGTGCGTATGGTACATGGTAGTCGCTGTCGCCATTGGACTAGGATAAAATGCCTGTACTTGGTCAGCGCGGTAGCCATGGCTTTTTAGCCAAAGCGCAAGGTTCATCATGTCTTCATCTTTGGTGCCGGGATGCGCCGCGATGAAATAAGGAATCAGGTATTGCTCTTTGCCAGCTTCTTGGCTGTACTGCTCAAACATGGCTTTGAATTTATCGTATGAGCCCATACCCGGCTTCATCATTTTTGATAATACGTTGTCTTCTGAATGTTCTGGGGCAATCTTTAGATAACCACCGACATGATGGCTGACCAACTCTTTGACGTATTCAGGGTCTTTTACTGCCAAGTCATAACGCAGTCCAGAGGCAATAAGAATCTTTTTCACACCTTTAATATCACGCGCTTTGCGATATAGCTTAGTCAAATTACTGTGGTCAGTAATTAGGTTTTCGCAGACGTCAGGATAGACACAAGACGGCTTACGGCAGTTCTTTTCAATCGTCTCATCTTTACAGTTTAGACGATACATATTGGCAGTTGGACCACCAAGGTCAGATATCACACCAGTGAAGTTAGGCGCAGTATCACGGATAGCTTCGACTTCACGCAGGATTGAGTCTTCTGAGCGGTTTTGGATAATACGACCTTCGTGCTCAGTGATTGAGCAGAACGTACAACCGCCGAAACAGCCGCGCATAATATTGACCGAAAACTTAATCATGTCATAAGCAGGGATACGCGCACCACCATAGCTTGGATGCGGCAGACGTGCATAAGGCAGATCGAACACATAATCCATCTCTTCGGTCGAGAGTGGCACTGGTGGTGGATTCAGCCACACATCGATTGAAGTATGCGAGTTACCCGCACCGCTACTATGACGCTGCACGAGCGCACGGGCATTACCAGGATTGGTCTCAAGGTGCAGGATACGGTTGGCATGAGCATAAAGCACTGGGTCAGATTTGACGTGTTCATAATCAGGCAGACGAATGACAGTTTGCTCACGTGGCGGCATTTTTAGCTTATGCTTGCGCGCCGTCATCGGCTTATTATTTCTTCCTTTGGCAGTATCAAAGCCGCGCATTTGCACTACTTGGGTATCGGTGTCTACTTGCTCTGCGTTGATGACTTTTTGGGTGACAGGCTCGGCCACAAAGCCTTGATACTGTGATGACATGGATGACATAGACGACGGCATGGCCTGCCCAACGGGCGAGTCGCTTGGTTTTTCTTGCTCAATTGAGCACTGATCGACATCTTCTGTCATCACATAAGGATTAATAATCGGATCCACACGACCGACTGTATCGACATCATTACTGGCGACTTCTGTCATACCTTTTTGCCAATGGCGGCGTGTCGGCGTCAACAGGTACGACGTACCACGCAGCTTACTCATTTGCTCAAAGCTATAGCCTTTTGCCAAGCCATGTACCACATCGACGATGGCGCGCTCAGCATTACCATATAATAAAACATCGGCACGCGCATCCATTAAGATACTACGGCGTACTTTATCTGACCAGTAATCATAATGAGCGATGCGGCGTAGGCTGCCTTCGATACCACCTAAGATGATAGGCACATCAGGATAGGCTTCGCGGCAGCGCTGGCTATAGACGATAGCGGCACGGTCAGGACGTTTATTGGCGACATTACCTGGAGAGTAGGCGTCATCGCTACGAATCTTGCGATCGGCTGTATAGCGGTTGATCATGCTGTCCATGTTGCCTGCGGTCACGCCATAAGCATAAACAGGTTTGCCCAATTCCATAAAGGCGTCTTTGCTCTTCCAGTCTGGCTGGGCAATGATACCCACGCGAAACCCTTGCGACTCTAGCAGACGTCCAATGATCGCCATGCCAAAGCTTGGGTGATCGACATAAGCGTCACCTGAAACGATAATGACATCACAGGCATCCCAGCCTAGATCGTCCATTTCTTTGCGACTCATAGGCAGATATGGTGCAGGCTCGTAGCAGCTCGCCCAGTGTTTGTCGTAATCGTAAAGAGGTTTTGTGCCTTGTTTAAAGGCGGTGCGGGCGATGGTATCAGCTGACATGGGCGGACCTGTTGAATAGAAAATGGTACTAAAAAAAGCCGTTATTTATTAAAAATATTAACGGCTTATTTAAAAGTGCTCATTTTAACATGAATTCAACTCATGATGTCATAACGATTAGCGATAAGTCATTGATAGCGTAAGATAATCTATAAAAAAAGGCTTCCAAATTTTTAGAAACCTTTTTTATTTAACCCGTTATTCTTGATGTACCCTGTCATAAGTACAGAAAACTAACTACTCTAATAGCTGAAGTGGGAAAGTAACCACGTCAAACGCTAGGGCAAAGGGTAGCAATACGAGCTTTTGCGCCGTGTTTGCACCGCTACTAGACACATGGCTTTGCGTGGTTTCTGAATAAAAGCTCACCATATAAGGCTTAGATAAAGCGCGATAATTTGACTGAATCATGCTCAAATTACTGACTTGCGGATAGATAGCGCCTTTGACAGGGACGCTAAAACAAAAGCGTTGAGCATTGATGCGTTTGTCACTGGCTGAGGTACATTCTGTACCACCATTCTGTAAAAAGAACTGATAATCAGAACGTTTAAATTCGTCTTTTAACTTGGCATAAGAGAGCTTCATCTCTCCTTGGAAATACCCATCGTTGTTCGGCACATAAAAGTTCATATCGTTATCGACTTGGATGTTTTTAGGCGTCAAGCTACCTAGTAAGCTGATCATCTCTGTCCCACCTTGGCTCAGCACATAGCTGTTTTTCTCACCAACGATAACCATGGATGCATTTGGCATTTTTGGCAACGCTTGCGCAGGACGACCAAAAGCGATGATTTGATCTTCAGACAATACATTTTTTGTGGTACTCGTACTGCTATAACTGTCTTTTTCCAATAATGAGCTGGTGGCGCAGCCCGATGTTACGAGCAATGCTGCCAATGAAACACTCATAATTACTGTTTTGGTATTGAATTTAGTTGATAGTGCAGTAGTGCGCTTGTTGCTAGTGCTTTTTGGTTTGTCTGAAGGTGTGCCTTTATGCTGAGTCATGCTTTGGTTCCTTGTCTAAGATAAGTGACTATCATCAATCCTTTATAAATTGGATACGGTATCAGCTTTGCTGAGTCTACTATGTGTAGTGCTTGCACTCAGCTTTCTTGTTTCTTGTACCCAAATTATATTGAAATAGCTATATAAAATGTTTGGTTAGTGTTTATTATCAAACTTACGTTGATATATTACATGGTTTGGATATAACTTATCTACTCATCATTGAGATTCAATGATAAAAACAAGCACCTTATGGATATGTAACTCATCTGAGTATCACACCTTGAGTGCGCTAAAAATAGCTAAGATTTAACCAAAATGTATCAAGCAACTTACTAATATCT
>NZ_JBQSVP010000175.1:0-5318 GCF_052376345.1 Psychrobacter sp. AOP5-GZ1-6
GGGTCGCAGCCATTATAGTCAGCAATGAGTATAGGCAATAATTAGCCAACTATTCAGTGTCAATCTCATTTAAAATAGCGGCATATCATTTAGATATTTATTTTTATTAGAAAAATACAGGAACACTTATGGAAATTAATCCGTATCAAGAAAAAATCAAAGACTTATCTGAGCGTGGGCAGGACTTGCGGAGGTATCTTTGACTTCGATGGTAAGCAAGAACGCTTAGAAGAAGTCAATTTAGAATTAGAAAACCCCGAGCTATGGAACGATCCAGAGCGCGCAACCAAGATTAATAAAGAAAAAAGTCATCTGGATGGTGTCATCGATGTGGTGGTTTCGCTTGAGACGACACTAGAAGATGCGTCTGCCATGCTAGAGCTGGCAGTAGAGGCAGAAGACGAGTCATTGCTCGCTGATGTTCAGGGCGAGCTAGATAGCGCTGAAGAGCGAGTGGCAGATTTAGAGTTTCGCCGTATGTTCAGTGGTGAGATGGATCCAAACAACTGTTATTTGGATATCCAATCAGGTAGTGGTGGTACTGAGGCGCAAGACTGGGCAGAGATGCTGCTGCGGATGTATACCCGCTGGGCTGAAGCGCATGACTTCAAGGTTGATGTCATTGAAGTATCATCAGGTAGCGTCGCTGGTATTAAGTCAGCCACGATTGAGATTAAAGGCGATTATGCTTTTGGTTGGTTGCGTACCGAGATCGGTGTGCATCGTTTAGTCCGTAAGTCACCATTTGATAGTAATAATGGTCGTCATACCTCATTTGCTGCGGTGTTTGTGTCACCTGAGATTGACGATAATGTCGATATTGATATCAATCCGGCTGATTTGCGTATTGATACCTATCGCTCATCTGGTGCGGGTGGTCAGCATGTGAACACCACAGATTCTGCGGTACGTATCACGCATGAGCCAAGCGGTGTCGTCGTGACTTGCCAGAATGAGCGTAGCCAACATGGTAACAAAGCCACTGCGATGAAAATGCTACGTGCTAAATTGTATGAGCTTGAGATGCAAAAGCGTATGGAAAAACAGCAAGCAGTTGAAGACAATAAGTCTGATGTGGGCTGGGGTAGTCAGATTCGCTCGTATGTGCTCGATGATTCGCGTATCAAAGACTTGCGTACTGGTGTCGAGACCTTTAACACTGGTTCTGTGCTAGATGGTGACCTCGATCAGTTTATCGAAGCCAGTCTAAAAGCTGGACTATAAAAGACAATTTTAAAGTACTAACCAACAATTAATTAAGGAAAATTATGCCAAGCGTTAATAGTTATTTTGATGATAAAGTGACGTCTATTGCCTTTCAGACAGCGACTAAGCCTGCGACTGTTGGCGTCATGGAAATTGGTGAGTATGAGTTTGGTACGAGCGAATTTGAAACCATGAGCGTGGTCAGTGGTGCTTTAACCGTTAAATTACCACAATCTAGCGAGTGGCAAACCTTTAATGCTGGCGAGCAGTTCACCGTTGAAGCCAATCAAAAGTTTCAAGTAAAAGTAGAAGTAGAAACCGCTTACTTATGTGTATACGGTAAATAATATTTAAGATTTTTTAATCTAAAATGGTATGAATAAGAAAACGCCAAGCATCCAATGCTTGGCGTTTTTTATTTGCTCATTTATGTTTACTCATAAGACAGATGATATAAATCATAAGTTTTTACGATACTGCACCATATCAGTTTGAGTGGCAATGGTGTCATACAGGTTGCGCGCGGTTGTGTTGCCTTCTTGCGTTGTCCAATACACACGGTTGCAGTTTTGCTGGCGTGCAAAGTCATATACTTGTTCAATTAATGCGCGCCCGACACCCTGTCCACGAACAGACTCATTAACGTATAGGTCTTCTAAATAACAACATTCCGTGGTATCCCATGTATTGGGATGCAGCACCACATGAGTGATACCTACCAACCTAGTATCCCGCCATGCGGTAAACCCATAAATAGCCACATTGCTATCTAGTAAATTGCGCCATGTTGCATCAGTCGTGCTCATGGGCAAACTGGTCTCATAGAATGTCAAATAACGTTGCCACAAATCTAACCAGTTAGCGTAATCAGCATTGGAACAATGGCGTGATTTTTATAGAAGGGCTTTTCATGATGCTTTACTCAGATCGATTAATGAATAGGGTTATCAATTATGACTTAATAACTCATAATTGATAACCCTGCCATCCGCTCAATTTTACAGAGCCTTACACATTCTCTGCGCCAAGCAAACAGTAAAAACTGCTGTCATTAATTATGCTAAAACGACTAGTTTATAAGACGGATAATTTTATGGTTCAGGCAAATCATCAGACAGATACACACATAGATGCACGCCACGACTATGAACATTTGGCTCGTTTGGCGAATTTGCGTTATGTCAGCGACGATGAGCCTGGGTTTACGCGTCGGCGCTGGGGTCGCGGTTTTACTTACAAAGATGCCGATGGACAGACGGTAAAAGATAGGGCGTTGCGCAAGCGTTTTGATGCGTTGGTTATACCACCGATGTGGTCAGAGGTGTGGATATGCCAGGATGAAAAGGGGCATCTACAATCGACAGGGCGTGATGACAAGTCGCGCAAGCAATATCTGTATCATCCAGAATGGAATCGCGTAAGGGATCGAGCGAAGTTCGATGCGATGATTGGCTTTGCCGAGGCGCTGCCACGTCTACGCGCTCAGGTTGAGATAGATTTAGAAGCTACGCCCTTGTCACGCGCTAATGTGCTAGCGGCGGTTATTAAGTTATTAGAAACCACATTAATCCGTGTGGGTAATAGTCGTTATGCCAAGCTTAATAAAAGCTATGGTCTAAGTACGCTGCGAAGTAAACATGTTAGTGAAACGGACTATGGATTGGCATTTGATTTTGTCGGAAAAAGTGCAAAAGAGCATCATATTGAATTGCAGGATGAGCGCTTGATTGACATCGTACAGGCATGTTCTGAATTACCGGGTTATCATATTTTTAAATATATAGACGATGATGGTGTTAAGCAAGTTGTCGATAGTAGCGATATCAACGACTACTTGCGAATGCATACGTGTGATACGGATGGCGAAAGCAAGTTGTATAGTGCAAAAGATTTTCGCACGTGGATGGCCAGTGTCCTCGCAGCCAGTTATTTATACGACGAGCTACAAACGACGGTTGGCAAAGACATATTGGCTACTGAGTCCAAAAGCGCTGAGCGCCAACAGCTGGTTGTCGATATGGTCAAAAGCGTAGCAGAGGATCTAGGCAACACGCCTACGGTTTGCCGCGCCTCTTATATTCATCCGATTATTATTGAGCAGTTTTTGGCAGGGCAGTTCTTTGATGCGTACAAAAAATACCGTCGCGGACGCACTAAAGAGTATCAAAGCTGTGAAGAAAAAGCACTGCTTGGTTTTCTTAGTATTTAAATGGAATTAGCTATAAGCCGTAAATGACTAATTTATAAAAATGATACGTTATGTATTGAAATAATTATAAATATGCGTTACTAATAGTACATATTAGATGGTCTATAGGATGTGATCATTTCGTAATACGCGTTTTATTTATTACTCGATTTTGCTAAAGGATTAGCTTATGAATACCGCCACTCTTACTGCTACAAACGTTGATGTAAACACTACGATCACACCAAAAAACTATACCGATTACTATAATAATTTTGATAGGGAATCGCTGCTGTCAGAAATATTTGGCAAGCATATTGATGATCGATTAAACGCTTATATGGCATGCTGTGGTCGTCACGTACGTGATGGTCGCGGTGATAACATCGCGCTGGTGCATGAAGATACTGCCAGAAAGGTGACTCGTATGAGCTTTGCTGAGCTAGATGTAGCGAGTGCGCAAGTTGCTAATTTATTACTGTCTTATGGCGTACAGGTTGGTGACCAAGTTGCAACCATGTTACCACGCACACCTGAGTTGCTCATCGTTGTATTAGCAACATGGCGTATTGGCGCAGTTTATCAACCGTTATTTACTGCCTTTGGTTATGATTCGATTAAATATCGAATGGACAAAGCGAATACCAAAGTTGTTTTTACCAATCAAGAAAACCGTGACAAGTTTGAAGATTTGGCTGAGCAAACCAAAATGGTATTGGTGGGTAGCGCTGTGGATTCTGAGACTTGGGGTGATGAGCATTATGCTGAGTCAATGTCAGCGCAGTCAAAAACTTTAGAACCTTTGTCGCTCAATACTGATGCACCATTCTTGCAAATGTTTACCTCTGGTACGGTGGGTAAGTCAAAAGGTGTCAGCGTGCCGTTAGCGGCATTGTCTGCTTTTTATTTATATATGCGCTACGCCATCGACCTACGCGAAGATGATCAATATTGGAACATGGCAGATCCAGGTTGGGCGTATGGCTTGTACTATGCCATTACAGGACCGCTACTATTAGGCGTCACCACTTATTTTAATGAAGCGGGGTTTGACGCGATTAATACGCGTGGCTTCATGGAGCGTCACAAGATTACTAATTTGGCGTCTTCACCAACAGCCTTTCGTATGATGAAATCTAGCGGTGTGTTTGAGGATGATCGTGACGATATCACCAGCAAGCTGTCTTTACGTTGTGCCAATTCGGCAGGCGAGACGTTGAATACAGAAGTTGTCAACTGGGTTGAAACCTATCTAGAGTGCCAAGTAAAAGACCAATATGGGCAAACAGAAACTGGTATGACTTGCTGCGCACATCATGCATTAGCACATGAGTGCCCTACTGGGTCGATGGGTATGGCGCTACCAGGGCATACACTAGTGGTATTAGATGACGATATGAATGTATTGCCAGATGGTGAACAAGGGCAGTTAGCAGTCGTTGTCAGTCAGTCACCTGCATTTTATTTCCGCGGTTATAGTTGGAATGAAAAACAAGCCTTTGTAGGTGACTACTATCTGACAGGCGATGTGGTCGAGCGCCATAGTGATGGCAGTTATTGGTTTTCAGGGCGTGATGATGACATCATTATTACTGCAGGTTATCGCGTCGGACCCACCGATGTCGAAAACACGGTACTCGAATACGCAGCAGTCGCAGAGTCGGCAGCGGTAGGTGTGCCAGATAAAGTACGTGGTCATACTATTAAGTCTTATGTGGTGCTAAAAGACGGCATCGAGGGTAGTAATGACATTGCCAAAGAAATCCAAGAACTGGTACGCAAACGTCTATCTACTCATGCTTATCCGCGCGAGGTCGAGTTTGTGACAGAGTTACCAAAAACGCCTAGTGGTAAAATCCAGCGATTTTTACTACGAAGTTTATCATTAGCTTAGCGATGACAGTGTTTATGACAGTAGTTATTA
>NZ_JBQSVP010000176.1:0-5107 GCF_052376345.1 Psychrobacter sp. AOP5-GZ1-6
ATATAATGTATCAACGACACTTGTCAGTCACGTCTGTTCTACTGATACTATGACCGTCTGATAAACTGATGGTAGTGTATATTTATATCTATAAATAATGACTCAAGAGTATAAAACTCAGCCCTGGTTAGTTCATGTAGATAATCATCGATCGAGTTGAAGATATACCCTATTATTTTAACTTTTACTGTGCCGGCAGATAATACTATGGCAACACTTTCAAATGCCGAAAAACGGTTTCTCAAAGAGCTAGTAACATCGGTCAAACGCCCTCTTAACTTAGCTTGGCTGTTTACTATCATCAACACATTGCTGTTTGTCTACCAAGCCTGGTTACTTGCTAGCCTTTTTAGCACTTGGCTTAACAACTACTTTAATGAGTTACCACTCGCCACTAATGTCAATAACTATTGGCTTGCAGCGCTAACTGTCTGTTTTATACTACGCCCACTGCTCAACAGTGGACGCGAGCTCATTAGTAGTCGCGCCAGTTTCAAAGTACGCAGTGATCTTCGTGAGTCTTTATTGTCAATCATGGCAAAACTAGGGCCGAATCTACGCTATTTTGGTAGTGATGGTAGTTTATCTAGCCAAATTATTGACCAAACTGATGCGCTAGATGGTTTTATCCGCAGTTTTAGTGTGCAACGCAAGGTTGCTGCCAGTACGCCTATTATTCTATTAACTGCTGTCGCATGGCAAAGTTGGGTTGCCGCAGCTCTCCTGCTATTGACCGCACCCCTAGTGCCTATATTTATGATATTGATTGGCCATTTAACAGCCAGTAAAAGTGCGGATCAATTTACCGCGTTGGCTCAGCTTAGTGGTCGCTTTTTAGATTGGGTACGTGGTATGCCAACGTTAAAGCGCTTACAAGCCACTGAGATCGCAGGCCATGACTTAGCCATTAGTAGCGAAGATTATCGCCGCCGTACTATGGATGTACTGAAAATTGCCTTCTTAAACGGTGCTATCTTGGAGTTACTGGCCGCACTGAGTATTGCGCTAGTGGCCGTTTATCTTGGCTTTGGCTTGATTGGTATCTTGCCATGGGATAAAGGTCATGTACCAGTACCATACTTTGGCGCATTATTTATCTTGTTATTAGCACCTGAGTTTTATTTACCATTGCGCCAGTTAGGTGCTGACTACCATGCTAAAGCAGAAGCCGAAGGCGCTATACAAAGCTTGTTGCCTATTATTGAGGCGGCAAAACCAGTGAGCACGACTGATATAAATGGCAACAATCATCAGTTTGATCCTAATATAAATACTACTGGTTCAACGTCATTAGATGTCTACCAAGCTTTCGGTATAAAACTGTCAAACCTAAATATCCGTAGCCAAATAATCACCTCGACAAAGTTAGACAATCAACTGCCACCTGATTCTACATCAGATACTCAATCCAGCCGCCAACCTATTTATCGAACCCGTCTGGCACCCACTACTTTTGATATAAAAGCGGGCGAACGGGTCGCTTTGATTGGCGATAGTGGCAGTGGTAAATCAAGTCTGCTCCAAGCATTGATGGGCTTTGTGTCTTATGAAGGTGACATCACTTTCATGAATGCTAATAGCACGGAGCAAGTGCCTTATCACGACATTGACCCAGAGTTACTACGACAAAATATAGGTTATTTGGCACAGCAAGTGGCACTGATGCCATTAACGATTGCAGAGAATTTGCGCCTAGCCAATCCTGAAGCAACAGATCAAGATCTGATTAACGCGCTGGATGTGGTGGCCCTATGGCCGCTGATTCAACGTTTACCTGACGGTATCAACACTCAGCTTGGTGAGCGTGGACAGGGCTTATCGGGTGGTCAGCAGCAGCGCTTAGGCATCGCTCAACTACTACTGCGTGATGACAGTCTTTGGCTACTCGACGAACCAACCGAACATTTAGATCCCGATACTGCCCAACATATTCATGCCTTACTTGAAACGGTTAGTCGTAATAAAACGGTATTGTGGGTAACACATGCGCATGAACAACTAGATTGGCTAGACAATGTGATTCAACTATCACTACCATTATCGGCTAACCACCAAACTCTCGATGATAATGAACCACCTAATCAGTTAGGAGGCGCACAATGAGCCAGCGTATATCACCTAACCCGCATGAACATCAGATGACGGATAAGCATGTACCAGCTTTTCGATTGCGGGATATGTTCAAGCCGTCATTTGATTTATGGCTCATCTCATGGCTGCTAGGATTGATATTTGCCATTTCTATCATCGCCCTGCTGATGATATCAGGCTGGTTTATCACCAGTGCCGCTTTAGCAGGCATGCTGGCCGTTGGCTCACATGCTTTTAACTACATGGTGCCAGCAGGAATCATACGCATGCTAGCGATGGCTCGTACAGCCAGTCGCTATGGTGAGCTAATGGTCTCGCATCATGCAGTGTTTGATTTATTAAAAACTCTCAGATTAAGCTTCTTTAATCGCTTGGCAGCTAAACCTTTAGCAGAGCAACGACAAGCTCTACATTCCGCTCAATATATGCATCGACTGGTCAGCGACATCGACAAGCTTGATGAGTTCATACTTCGGGTTATTTCCCCATGGTTGATTAGCACCATAACGATGATACTGCTGGCTGTCTTCATCGGTTTTGTACTGCCTATCAGTACCCTATTAAAGCTGGTTATCTTTGCTCTACTAACACTAGCACTATTTCTACCCTTGTGCGCCAGCTACTTAGGGATAGCTCAAGCACAGCGGTTGGCTGAAGCATCTGAATCTCGCCGCCATAAACTGCTTGCGCCGTTAGCAATCATTACCCAACTACTTTTATGGCAACAATGGTATACACAAACCAAAGACTATACGGCTCAAGACAATGCCTTACAGAAGTTAGAGTGGCAGGCACAGAAACAGCGATCAGGTTATATTTTAGGTATTCAATGGCTCTTTTATTTAAGCATTTTAGCGGTGTTGTTTGCTGTTGCCACATCAGATACAAGTGCCTCCTTCAATGTACCATTAATATTAGCAGTGATACTTGGGCTACTTGGTATTCAAGAGATCGTTGTGCCTTTAGGTCAAAACTATCTATCACTAGGAAACAGTATTGCCGCCAAAAATCGTTTGAATGCTTTGCTAAAGCAACAGTCTGATAGTGCTAATATGACAAAAGACAAGGTAAGCAAAGTGGATGCCACAAACGAGCCTGCCGAAATAAACGTACCTCACCCTTCATTACCACTGCCTACTGATGTACTCACAGCAGAGCTGAAAAACGTCTATACAAAAATACCCAAAGCATTGGTGGGTGCTCAAAATGTCAGTGCTTCTATTCAATCGGGCACACCGTTGATCATTCGCGGCCCTTCAGGATGCGGAAAGTCCACACTACTACAAATGCTCGCGGGTGAACTACCAGCCTTATCAGGTGAGGTGACTTTAAACGGTAAAGCTTGGGATGATTACGATTGGAAAGATCAACTTGGTTACTTAGGCCAGCAGCTCGATATTTTTGATCAAAGTTTGGCAGCTAATTTACGTTTGGGAAAGGCAAATGCCTCTGATGCTGAATTGATTGCGGCTTTAGATAAAGTTGGGCTTTCATCGTGGTTACGAGCACAGCCACAAGGGCTTGCCACGCCACTCGGCGAATATGGTGCAGCTATTTCTGGTGGTCAGGCAAGACGTATCGCTTTGGCAAGACTGTTGCTCAAACCGCGGCGAGTATTATTGCTCGATGAGCCATTTGCCGGTCTTGATACAGATAATCGAGCACAGGTGTGGCAAAATGTGCGCGCACATCAAAAAAATGATTTATTAATTATCGTCAGCCACCATGAGTGGAACATGGGACACTGTAAATCATTAATACTAGAGGAAAGTGTATTTACCAGTGACCTTGCATCCACGTGAGTGTAAACATATTGATAATAAAAAAACCACTTAGACCTTACCTAAGTGGTTTTTTATTTCAAGAAGCCGCTGCTTTAAACCGCTAAATCATCTTTTTCGCCCAGCTCATATAAAGCTCCTGCACGACCAACGATGAGTGGATCGACATTACCCACCTGCTTTTTATCTTTATTTTCGTACGGCAGTTTATTGAGTACATAACGCATGGCATTTAGACGAGCACGTTTTTTACAGTCTGACTTAATCACAATCCATGGCGATTCAGCAGTATCTGTATTATAAAACATCGCTTCTTTAGCAAGTGTATAATCGTCCCATTTGTCGAGAGAGGCTTTATCAATCGGTGACAATTTCCATTGTTTTAAGGGATGCGCTTCACGTTGGGCAAATCGACGTCGCTGTTCATCACGACTGACTGAAAACCAAAACTTGATCAAATGAACGCCTGAATCAATCAAATATTTTTCAAAGTCAGGCACTTGTTTCATAAAAGACTCGTACTCTTTATCGGTACAGAACTCCATGACTCGCTCAACACCAGCTCGGTTATACCAAGAGCGGTCAAACAAAACCATCTCACCTTGAGTGGGTAAATGCTGAATATAGCGCTGAAAGTACCACTGTCCGAGCTCTTGTTCGGTTGGTTTTTCAAGTGCAATCACCTTAGCACCACGCGGATTAAGATGTTCCATAAAACGCTTAATCGTACCACCTTTACCTGCAGCATCACGACCCTCAAAGACGATGACTACTTTTTGTCCAGTATCTCGCACCCAATGCTGTAGCTTCAACAGCTCAACCTGCAAATGATATTTTTGCTTCTCATAGTTTTTACGTGATAATCGGTTTTTATATGGATAACCACCTTCACGCCAATTATCAGACAATTCATCATCTTTGATACTACCTGTCTTTACGTAGTTGGCAAGTGCGTGTTTAGCAAATATATCCTTAAGTTTCATCAAATCATCAGGAGAAACATCATGAATCAAGGCTTGTAAATGCTCAGAAATACTATCGATATTACCATCAGCCAAATCTTTCAGTAATACTTGATCAATGACTTCTTTGGTCTTTACGCGAGAGCCATCTTCTTTCTTTTTGGTTTCGTACTTCTCGATGCCTTTTTTATCAGTAATGTAAACATCATTTACTTTTTCAACCTTACTTGGCTTTTTTGTCATAACTTACCCTCCTCACAAAATTAATAAAAA
>NZ_JBQSVP010000177.1:0-5102 GCF_052376345.1 Psychrobacter sp. AOP5-GZ1-6
AAATCAGTTGGTCGTATGATACCAATAACTTCGAGGCATGGTGCACAGGTATGACAGGTGTGCCATTGGTTGATGCCGCGATGCGTTGCCTGAATGCCACAGGGTTTATGCACAATCGCCTACGGATGGTGACAGCGATGTTTTTGACCAAAGACTTACTAATTGACTGGCGCTGGGGGGGAGCGTTACTTTATGCAGCAGCTGATAGATGGTGACTTTGCATCCAATAATGGTGGCTGGCAATGGAGCGCATCTACGGGCACTGATTCAGCGCCCTATTTTCGGATTATGAACCCCTTTAGCCAAGCCAAAACCCATGACACAAAGGGCGAGTTTATTAAGACGTGGCTAACTGAGTTAAAAGACGTACCTGCTACTATCCTGCATTCAGAAGAAAAAATGCGTAAAGCACTCAGTAAAAATGGAGACTTTGCCGATACAGACTACCCTGTACCAATGGTCGAACATAAAGCCGCTCGACTATTAACCATCGCTGAATTTAAAAAATAAAGCTAGGGCCTGCCCTCAATTCAATCGACAGACATCTAAATAGGTTGAAAATAGCTAAAAACATACCTAATACTGAGAAATAATCGAGTTATAACAACCTCATCGCATCCTTTATGCAATGTTGACTCTGAAAAGACAAAAAGTCATTGCGTCTTAGGCAAACTTTACCTAACATAGTCAGATTGTATGAATAAAATATCAGTATCAAAGTATTTATCAGGTTTTTGACCTGAATATTTTGTATTTCAACATACTGATGCATCAATCAAGATACCCCCTCTTCTGTATTATTAGAGCGGTTTTACTAAGATGCTCTTTACTAGCATTTTATTCGCTGAATGTTAGTCACAATGTGAGTTACTAGGAAATACCCTAGATTATTGTCAAGTTATAAAGGTAAGCTTGCGGCGGCAACGAAACGATTAGCCAGACGCTCAACATCCTACTATTTCTTCTTATTTTTTATCGTTGATAAGGTTACGCTTTATTTATGAAAGCCAGTCAATTTTTATTTGCCACACTAAAAGAAACTCCAAGTGATGCCGACATCGCCTCAAGCCAGTTGATGGTGCGTGCTGGTCTTATTCGCAAGATTGCTTCTGGATTATATATTTGGCTGCCCATGGGGCTACGTATCTTACAAAAAGTCGAACGTATTGTTCGTGAAGAGATGCAAAATGTCGGTGCGCAAGAAGTGCTCATGCCGATGACTCAGCCTGCTGAACTTTGGCAAACGACCGGACGTTTTGATGATTATGGTCCTGAGCTATTACGCTTTAAAGACCGTCACGATCGTGATTTTGTGCTTGGTCCAACGCACGAAGAAGTCATTACCAATTTGGCTCAAGGCGAGCTGCGTAGTTATAAGCAACTGCCTATCACCTTCTTCCAAATTCAAGGGAAATTTCGTGATGAGATTCGTCCACGCTTTGGTGTGATGCGTGCACGTGAGTTTACCATGAAAGACGCGTATTCATTCCACGTTGACCAAGCTTCATTGGCTAAAACTTACCGTGATATGTATGACGCTTATACGCGCATCTTTACCCGTTTGGGTTTAGATTTCCGTGCAGTACAAGCGGATACAGGCTCTATCGGTGGTTTTGCTTCTCATGAGTTTCATGTATTGGCAGACAGTGGCGAAGACGATATCGCATTCTCAGATTCTTCTGATTATGCTGCCAACGTTGAGCTGGCTGAATCGGTCAGCACTGCTGAGCGTCAACCGCCCAAAATGGAGCGCGAAGACGTCTTAACAGAAGGCATGACCAGCTGTAAAATGGTGGCCGAGCATCTAGATGTACCATTAGAGAGTACCGTCAAAACCCTAATCGTCCACGGTCATACCGAAGATGATGAGCCGCAACTGATTGCTGTCGTGCTACGCGGTGATCATCAGCTTAATGAGATTAAAGCTGAAAAAATTGAAGAGGCCAATGTACCACTGACATTGGCATCTGATGAAGAGCTAAAAGCAGCGGGCTTACACAAAGGCTATATCGGTGTCGACCTAGACATGCCTGTCTTTGTCGATCGTTCAGCCGCTACCCTGTCAGACTTTGTATGCGGTGCTAATGAAGTCAATAAACACACAAT
Source organism: Psychrobacter sp. AOP5-GZ1-6 (assembly GCF_052376345.1). Taxonomy (NCBI): domain Bacteria; kingdom Pseudomonadati; phylum Pseudomonadota; class Gammaproteobacteria; order Moraxellales; family Moraxellaceae; genus Psychrobacter; species Psychrobacter sp. AOP5-GZ1-6. The sequence continues at coordinate 2,107 of NZ_JBQSVP010000177.1, forward strand.
CGGTATGAACTGGGCGCGTGATGCAAGTATTACTCGTATCGTTGACGTCCGTAATGTACAGGAAGGCGATCCTTCTCCTGATGGTAAAGGTACGCTAAAAATCAAACGTGGTATCGAAGTCGGTCATATTTTCCAGTTGGGTGATAAATACTCACAAGCGATGAACTGTACCGTATCAGGTGAAAATGGTAAACCAGTCACGCTAATGATGGGCTGCTACGGTATCGGTGTGAGCCGTATCATTGCCGCTGCCATTGAGCAGAACAATGACGAAAACGGTATCATGTGGCCAACCACACCAACCGTTGAGGATTCGATTGCACCTTTTGAAGTCGCTATTATTCCAATGAAGTCAAAAGAAGAGACTGTCATGCAGACTGCCACCGCGCTGTATGAAGAACTAAAAGCGCAAGGCATCAACGTACTACTTGACGACCGTAATGAGCGTCCAGGCGTTAAGTTTGCTGATCTTGAATTGATTGGTATTCCACATCGTATCGTGGTCTCCGACCGTAACTTGGCTGAAGGCAAGTACGAATACGTCAATCGCCGTGAAGCAGAAAAGCAAATGCTAAGCCGTGAAGAAGTCATGGCAAAAGTAAGCAGCAAATAGTTTTAATCTTAAAAACTGTGCCATAAAAAGCGCCTATCTCATTCAATGAGATAGGCGCTTTTTTATTGACTTAAGATCTTCACATATTTTGGTCAGTTGATAACCACCCTATTGGCGAATTAAACGGCTTGGCTGTGGCAGTAGATTTATATCACTCACACGGCAAGGATTGATATCGATACCACCTCGGCGCGTGTACCATGCACGAACCATCAATGCGCTTGGCTCATAATACCGACTCAGATCAGCAAATATCTGCTCAACACACTGCTCATGAAAGCCGTTGTGCTGACGGAAGCTTAAAATATAACGCAGTATATTCGCATCGTTGACAGCCTTATCAGTCGTTATCGACACAGCCAACGTTCCCCAGTCTGGCTGATTGGTCACCGGACAATTACTACGCAGTAAATTAGAATAAAAAGTATAAGGTTGAGTGCTGCCACTTATCACGCTCTCGCTACTCGTTTCTGCTCCATTATCACGTAGCAATGACGCATCAGGATGCTCGCACAATGCTACTTTTTCACTGCTATTTGCCAAGGCATCATCAATACAGACCCCTTCAGGCTGTGCAATTAATAATCCCGACTGCTTATTGTATTGTTCATCATCTAAGCCAAATAACTCAACAATGACTTCTGCTTGCACACAAGCCGATAAGTCTTTGGCAATCAGCGTTTGCACCTCTGCCCAACTGGCAAATTCAGTAAAATTAATACTGTTGAGATATAGTTTCAACGATTTTGATTCTACGATAAACGCTGAGCTAGCGGGAATCCCAAAGCGTGCAATAGCCACTTGCGAAATACCTTGCGTATTCAACCAAGACATCTCAAATGCCTGCCACCAATCAACACCAACTGCTAATTTAGCATCGTGCCAGCCAATCGCATCGCGCCCCATACTACGAGCGATAGGATATAGCGTCTCTGGGCTATACTGAGTTGGATAGTCCGTGGTTTGCTCACCTAAAATACCGTGGATACTCATAAGTTACTTACCTTTCATGCCTAAATACAATGAAACAGAAACACGTTATTTTACAGCAATGAACTATTTTATGGGAATCATTTGCCAGTCTAAGGTAGGCTCAGTCTTCACATAATTAAATCGTACTCGATAAGCAATAGTGTCACGTTCATTCATCTTAAAATAAAAGTCTACTAATAAGCTATCATCGGTAACCCACTCGAGCTTTACACTATAAGGCCGTAGATTATCCTCACGACTGTTATAAAACTTGAAATGTTGCCTAAATTTATCATAATCTATATTGTTTTTATCATATTGATAGTTACCGTGTTTGTCTTTTTTCCAAATGAGAACCTCTTCTTCTCCTGGAAACTCAACTTTAACAGTGGCTGCATAAGTCATATCTGGTGAAAACGTCAAATGCGATCCCTCAAAGTTTTGTGTAGCGCCCGTGTTTAGATCAACAAATACTGTGTTATTCGTTTCATAGACTTGTCCAGATAGATAAAGCCAGTTTTTATCCTCATCGTAGCGATTTATCAGATAAACATATCTAAGGCCGTCCCCGTCTATGTCCTGTACAGGCGTATCGGTCAATATGATAGGTGCTTCATGATTGGGTATGGTAATAGTGGTTTGGTTTAGCTGACGAGAAACATATTTTGATAATTGTAGTTTTTCGATGAGATTTTGATTATAAATCATCGCACTCTGATCCAGGCAAGCTCGATATTTTGGTTCATCTTTACTATAACAATCCTCACCCCAGTTAGGATAAATAGACCCTTCTATCATCTCCCAAACATAATCATCAATAGTTGCTTTGGGTAAGCTTGCTTGCGCTGAAAGCGTGACAAAGCCAACAGCTAACACGATAAGACTAGTTAACAACAGTTTTGATTGAGTCATGATGTTCCATTGCCATTTTAAAAAAAGATACAGTCAACGCTTATCCTGTCCCAAACCACCAAATATCTTCGTATTTTGATTTACAGATACAGCACTTTAATCAATAGTCATACCTGTAAACATATCGTATTTGCAGTTAACCTTACCCCGGAAGGCTATGAATTTACCATCATACTCGATATAAGTATGAATGGTCTGACCATCCGATAGATATGTCTTATTATTCACTTTGTCCATATACTGCTCATACAGCTTATCAATGATTTCACTAGCGGTTTTATCATCTATATGATCTATTGCTAATTTGAGAGTTTCGATCATCTCAATCCTTTCTTGCTCTAGGAGCTGATGATGATACTGATTTCTTTGTTTAAGACCATAGTTGCCATAAGTTAGCCGAGTAAACCTCTGATCCTCTTTCCAGTAATGCCCATCTAAGCTGCTTTCAACGTAAATATAACTGCCTGAACCTATTAATTTTACTAACGTTTTAAAATTA
>NZ_JBQSVP010000178.1:0-5055 GCF_052376345.1 Psychrobacter sp. AOP5-GZ1-6
AAAGCAATGTACTATGATAAGCTTAACCTGTTAGGTCAAGTGGCTTAACTTAAATAAAAAGGTCTCAGACAAACCCGGTACAGTTCACTTTTACAAAAAACTAGAAGCACTAAACCTTTCGTTCGAAGACCTTACAGAACATAATTTAATAGACGCTAAGGTACACTTAAAGAAAATAATAGAGAAAGGTAAAATATATAGATTAACGGATACTGAGAAAACAGCAAAAGCATTCTACGTTCAGAGAGTTTCCCAAACTTTGTGTAACTGCTTATAATCCACTAACCGGAGAATAAGCAATGACAACTCAATCTGGCATTAAGAAACTAGCTGAACAAATGGCTGGTAGCATGAAAAGCTTCGATGACATCAAAGACCTCCAGAAGCAGCTCATGCAATCCTTTATCGACACTGCCCTTGAAGCTGAGATGGAAGACCATCTCGGCTATCCTAAGCATGAAAAGGCAGATAAGCCAAATAAACGCAATGGGCATACTAAAAAGACCGTCCGCAGTGACACAGGCGATCTTGAGATATCCGCTCCAAGAGACCGCAATAGCAGCTTTGAGCCTGTGCTGGTCAGTAAGCATCAAACCCGTATCTCAGGTCTCGATGATAAAATCATATCGTCACTACAGGCATAGCCTTCCGTCTTGCGCTTCGGGCAAGTGTGCCCCACACACTTGCTTATCCTCGCTCATACGCCAAGGGTCAAACCACCACCGAGATTGTAGAGAGCATTAAAGAGCTCTACGATGTCGATATCTCCAGTAGCTTAGTTTCAAAAGTCACTGACAACATATTAGAGGACATCACCGCTTGGCAGAACCGTCCGCTGAGCAGCGTCTATCCTATCGTCTATTTGGACTGCATCGTCGTGAAGATACGTCAAGACAAGCAGATCATCAACAAGGCTATCTATCTGGCACTAGGCGTGGGACTTGATGGCAGAAAAGAGCTGCTTGGTATGTGGCTCTCAGAGCATGAAGGCGCTAAGTTCTGACTGGGTATTCTCACTGAACTACAAAACCGCGGGGTACAAGATATTCTCATTGCCTGTGTTGACGGCTTAAAAGGCTTCCCTGATGCCCTCAACACCGTCTACCCCAACGCTCAGGTTCAGCTGTGTATCGTGCATATGGTACGCTATTCAATGAAGTTCGTACCGTGGACTGATAAGAAAGCCGTAGCGGCTGATTTAAAGGTTATCTACGGCGCTGATACGCTTGAGATAGCAGAGGCCAATCTTGAATCCTTCAACGCAACATGGGGTGATAAGTACCCGCATGTGGTTACCTCTTGGCGTAATAACTGGGAGGGCTTAACGGTGTTCTTTGGCTACCCTAAAGACATCAGAAAAGTGATTTATACCACCAATGCGATAGAGCCTTTAAACAGTGTGATTCGGACAGCGGTGAATAAGCGTAAAGTATTCCCCTCTGATCAAGCGGCGTTTAAAGTGGTGTATTTAGCCACCCAGCAGGCATCCAAAAAGTGGTCGATGCCGAGTCAACACTGGACGTCTGCTTTGAATCGCTTTATGATTATGTTTGATGATCGTATTAGGGCGTGTTGAACATTGGCGACAAATTAATGGCAAAAAAAATAGCGAACGGTTAGGGCGTGCTTTATCGCATGCGTGCTGGCTGTCCTTGGCGCGACTTACCCGAGTATTTTGGCAAGTCTAATACCATCTATAAAGCTTACCAGCGCTGGTTTCGCAGTAATAAGCTAATGGCATTATTTACGTTACTGATCAAAGACGCAGACCTTGAGTGGGTCTTTATCGATGGCACTCATATTAAAGCGCATCAGCACAGCAGTAGTGGCAATGAGAACCTACAATCCATTAGCAAAAGTGTGGCAGGCCGCGCGACCAAGATTCACTTAGCAGTTGATGCTCATGGCAATCCGATTACCTTTATTTTATCAGAGGGCACAACCCACGATGTCAAAGTCGCACCTGATTTAATAGACAAGGTTGACTTGAGTAATACAGAGGTTTTATGTGCCGATAAAGGCTATGATTCTGATGCACTACGAGCCCATATTGAACAAGCAGGGACGCATAATAACATCCCTCGAAAACGAAACACTCAGTCTTCTAACGACCATATGGACTGGGACTTATATAAAGCCAGACATCTAGTAGAAAACGCTTTCGCTAAGCTAAAACAGTATAGGGCGGTTGCCACCAGATTTGATAAGCTCAAGCAGAGTTATGAAAATACGGTCGCTCTTGCTTGTGCTTATATCTGGCTCAAATTATGAATGTTCAACACGCCCTAGATTAACTTAGCTTTGATACCTATTTTCCCTCGTCCAAGTTTCAACCACCATGCCGGTACGTATCCCTGAGCTTGATCACGTGACCATAGCGCGGTTAACAGCCCCAATCCTATGAGAGACACAAGGGCAAAAGTACTCTCTGAAATCATACCTAGAAAATATAAAGTAGACATAGTAATAACTATGAAACTATATGTGAGCCAACCTCTCACGCCGTACTCAATAAAAGCGCAGGACGTATCTATAAAACCTTTTAACTTACTCATCACTATTCCTCACTTTAAGCCGACTCTTATAGTTGAAACAATAGCACTGTGTTACGTTTTTATCAACACAAACCCATGTATGATAAATCGTTTCTGCTACATAAGAAAATCATTAGCAAATAAATATGCACTGATGATAATCAAAATATTATCAAAGCTACCTCTTCATATGTCTGAAATGAATACGTATTGAAATATAACATCAAACTGTCTCTGAATACGCTCATTTGACCCTATTGATTAATCCTACCCCGATATTAGCTAATGTTTTGTAGTCATAATCATTATTTACCTCCGCACCAGCTTGGATGAATGCTTCTTCAGCATGGTACATAGCTACTAGTAAAGCATCAGAAGGGTTGTGTATATCCATAATTTCAGGTAAGTAGATCAAACGTCGAGCATAGCGTGTTGGTGTATCGATATCATTAACTATGGCATCACTCGCTAGTGTTTCCAATCTTATACCCAAAAGTATATACATCACATCAAACCCTATATTCCAGAGCTTAACGACTAATGATGATGGCATATCTCGCTTGCCTGTTTCATAATTTTTATAGGTATTTTGATGAACGCCTAACTGGTTGTAGACATCAACTGCTTTCAAATTTAGACGCTCACGTTCTAATTCCAATCGCTTACCCATATCTTCAGGATTCATCTAACCCCCCCTCAAAAATACACTCTCATGTAAACAAAATATTGACATACACTCAAATGTTAGTATTATTATACACTCAATTGAGTGAAACGTTTTAGAATAATATATTCTATCATAATAGGATACCACCAAAATGAAAGTGAGCACATTACAAGCTACGAACAAAGGACAGTTACATAAATCCAATCGTAAAGCCATACCTATTCGACTTCTGCCAGAACAACACGCTGAACTTAAAAAAACTGCAGCTACTGAGATTCGTTCTATGGGATTTATCGCATTACGGCGCTACCAAGCTGGTCTGCAATTAGAGCAGTCAAAGCAACCAACCTAATATATTGACACTGCCATCGCAAACACAGTCGAGATGACAGTGTCATTTTTGGGCGATGAGGGAAGTACCGGTCAGTACTTCAGAAATTATCAGCCATATCCAACAATATTCGTATTCACCCGACCCCTTTAGATCAGCGCTTATCAGATCAGTAGTTTCATCACTACTAGACATGAAAACAGTCAATCCATCGTAGGCATAAACCAAACCACTTACCAAACCAAACGAGCACTATTATGCAAACCATGCAAGATGATACCCGTAGCGAGCTAATCACTCGCCTCGTACAAGATTATGGTCTCAAATTCTCCAGCGACCGTCAGTTTTTGCGTTATGGCCGCTGCCCGTCATGCGGCAAAAAGGAGTTATTCACCGGTGCTGATGCGCCGTGGACGATCCAGTGTGGCCGCGCTAATAAATGCAATTACCAAGCATCTACTCGCGATATTTACCCAGACATATTCGCCAATTGGACGAAGAAAAACCCACCAACACCCAGCAACCCAAATGCCACGGCTGACGCTTATCTTCAGTCGGGACGTGGCTTTGCTATTGTCAAATGGCAAGGCAGCTATACCCAAGAAGTATTCAAAGACTTCTATTCTGATTTTACTTGTCCTAGTGTCCGTTTCAACATCACAAGCGAAGGGCAAACTCTAGGGTATTGGGAACGGCTGATAGAACCCGCCGCAAATATAAAAAAGGCCCGTGTACAAACAGGCTTTAAATTTAAAGGTCATGCTTGGCTACCGCCAAAGCTGCACCTACAGCATGGCATCTGGCCATATGTGAAAGAGCTATGGATTACTGAAGGCATCTTTGACGCCATGGCACTGACTGAGAACGGCTTACATGCCATTAGCAACATCACCGCCGGTAACTTCCCAGCGCACACCTTAGCGCAAATAAAAGCACGAATGGCAGAGCTTGGTAAGCCACTGCCCAAGCTTATCATAGCACTCGATAGCGACCATGCTGGACGCAAAGCCACTGACAAACTGGTGGCCACCGCACGCCAAAACGGCTGGGATGTCACCGCCGCACAGTCAAGTGAGTACAGCGACGGTGCAGACTGGAACGACCTACACAAAGCAGGAAAACTCACCAAGTCAGACCTTGAACGCTACCGCTTTTATGGTGAGCTGCTTATTGCTGAGACAGCAAAGGACAAGGCGCTACTGACGTACAACCAGTATGGCACCACTAGCTTTTATATGTTTTTCAACAGTTGCACCTACTGGGTAAAAGTAGACAGCGAGAGCTTTGATAAAGCCAAGCAAATGGATGCGGACAGCGAACCGACAGAGGATCTATTCAATACTGAAGAAGAATTAAAAGAAGCCGTACAGCTATGGCATGACGATCTAATGCAGTCTTGCATGACTGTCACCCAAATCATGAACTGTCAGCCACAAGCACTCTATTATCAGCAAAACCTTGTCACTGATGAGTCGTGGTATTTTTTTCGTATTCGCACACCACAAGGCGACACTAAAAATACC
>NZ_JBQSVP010000179.1:0-5039 GCF_052376345.1 Psychrobacter sp. AOP5-GZ1-6
GGTTTTCGCTATTCATAAGTGGTTATGTAATATATTACTATTGTTGGTTTTTATTCTAACTCATCTTTAGCTTTGAAAGTAGCATATAGCCCTGACATCCGATAGATAGCCATACAAGCAGACGTAGCTAATAATAAACTATAAAGAAATAAACCATAAACCATAACCCAAAAGCCTAATTAGAATGATGAACACATCATTTAAAATAGACGGAATGAAAAATGGAAATGAAGTATAGCTTGCTGCATTCGCAATAATATAGGCGATGATTGCTAGCATTTGTATTAATACGAAATGAACAAACGAACTAATAACCACCATATATGGACTTTTATCAGCAGACTCCCAGAATTTAGAGTATGCATGCTAATGTAATTATTTTTAATATAGAGCCTATCGATTAAAGCGAACGTTATGCTTCAAGGTATAAGAGATAAGATGTGTGACCACTACAGAATTAAGCCTTAGTCAAATTTAGAACAAAAAAACCACCCTATAAAGAGTGGCCTTTTATCAATGAGTATCTAAAAAACATCAGTTATTAGTGACGACTTTGGCCTGCAGGCTTGTCATAGCCTTTTGCACTCATGCACGAATCTATTTTCTTCATATCACTTTTGTTTGGGCGACTATCTTTAGTCATTTTCACACCATTGTTTCTAGCGCAATCGTCCATGGCTTGTTTCATATCCGCTGACATAGCTGGTCTTTGATGCTGGTGATCGCTTGTGCCGTTTGATGTTCCGCTTGATGCACAGGCAGCAACGCCAACAGTAGATGCTAAGACGATAAATAGTAGTTTTTTCATGAGAGATCCTTAAGAGTTTCAGAGGTCATACAAGAGTGATGAGCATCAATTCGTGCGTGCTATATCGTTATTAATTAGTTGTTTCTATCTCGTATGTGTTTACGCATAATGTTGAAGCATTTAAATATTAATACATTCGACTTTTAAGTATCTTTAATAAAGATTAAGAAAGGTAACGCAACAGAACCGTATAGTTTGAAAATTGATATCTTAATACCACTCAATAAAAAGGCCGCCCTATAAAGAGTAGCCTTTCACGATAATCATCCCACTATTTTTAACGCCTTCAGGGCCTAGATCATTCATTCACCAGTTAGCGCAATAGTCCGAAGTTCTTCAGTATCAACAAGCTCTAAAAGTCGTTTCTCAAGATTTGCCACATCCTACCTGCCACGTCTTAAAATAGACTCAGAGTATCATTAGAAGTAGCGATATTTACCGTGGTATATTTCTTTAGGTGCACGCGGTGGGCAAAGTGTGTGACAGGACGAATCAACATCTCCACGCTACCAGCAATAAACAGATACGTTCCGATCTCTTTCCATGAGGGATATAAAAACATAATACTCCCTACCAAAAACCAAACACCAATCAATATATCATTAACAATACTGAGGACTTGATAACGGTTATGAATAATGAGCGCTTCTGGCCCTAAATGAATCATCAAGTTTGAGTTATTGCCTTTTGCTTTGGTGTGTTGATCCATGTCATGTCTCATCATTATGTCGAGTCGTTAATTGAAAAAAATGGTTATAAATTTATACGCGTTACGGATATAGGTTATATGTGTGTACGTCATAGTCAATCCTACATAAAAGAGGTGTAGCGATACAAAGATACATTTTTTTGCTTGCTGTGCTTGTACAGGAAAAGGCTGCGCAAAATATAGTCAAATCCATATAAATCCGCTACATCGTCATACTCGCTAACCATACTAATGTATCGCTTGCAATCGGTTTCCTTATATCGAAATTATTTGAACTCAACTATATCATTCGTATCGCTGTATTTACTTTATAGTGAATCGCCTATAGTTGACAAATAAAAGTAAGAGTATTCTTCATTGCCTAATCACTCGTTCAACAAAAAAGCCATCCTGATAGGATAGCTCTGATGTCGTTATAAATTTAGAATAAAACTAGCTGACTTCTTTCATACCTTGCTCAAGCATCGGTTTTAAGAATACACCAGTATAGGATTCTTTAACTTCTGCCACTTGCTCAGGCGTGCCTTCGGCGATGATCATACCACCACCTTTACCGCCTTCAGGGCCGAGATCAATCACCCAATCTGCCGTTTTGATTACATCTAAGTTGTGCTCGATGACCACGATGGTATTACCTTTATCACGTAGGGCATGCAGAATAGTGAGCAACTTATCGATATCATGGAAGTGCAAGCCGGTCGTTGGCTCATCTAAGATATAGAGCGTCTGTCCAGTATCACGCTTGGCCAGTTCACGAGCCAGTTTAACCCGTTGCGCTTCACCACCAGATAAGGTTGGTGCAGACTGACCCAAGCGAATATAGCCTAGACCAACATCCATCAAGGCTTGCAGACGACGATAAATCGCTGGAATCGCTGAGAAAAACTCAGTGGCATCTTCAACGGTCATGTCAAGCACTTCAGCGATACTCTTGCCTTTATAGTGAATCTCTAACGTCTCACGGTTGTAGCGCTTGCCCTCACAGCTATCGCAGGGCACATACATATCTGGTAAGAAATGCATCTCAACTTTGATAAGACCATCACCTTGACACATTTCACAGCGTCCGCCTTTTACGTTAAAGCTAAAACGACCAGGCTTATAGCCACGAGCACGCGCTTCTTGTGTCTGTGCGAACATCTCACGCACAGGGGTAAACACGCCAGTATAAGTTGCAGGGTTTGAGCGCGGTGTACGACCAATTGGGCTTTGATCGATATCGACCATTTTGTCCAAATGCTCAAGACCGCTAATACTTTCAAATTTATCGGCGATCAGGGTTGAGGCATTATTTAATTGCGTCGCCGCCAACGGCATAAGTGTGCGGTTAATCAGCGTCGATTTACCCGAACCAGATACGCCAGTCACACAAGTCATGACACCGACAGGTATGGTCAAATCCACCTTATGCAAATTATTGCCTGAGGCGCCTTTTAGCTCGATGGTCATCGGGGCTTTTTTGGATTTAGCCTTACCTTTGACTTCGACATCCATGGTTTTGGCAGTATGACGAACGGTTGGAATTTCAATTTTTTTCTTACCAGACATGTATTGCCCAGTCAGCGATTCTTTATTTGCCATGATGTCATCGACTGTACCTTGTGCAATCACGTGACCACCATGCACACCCGCACCGATACCGATGTCGATGACGTGATCCGCTTGGCGAATCGCATCTTCATCGTGTTCTACGACCAGTACGGTATTACCCAAATCACGCAAGCGCGTGAGGGTTTTTAGCAGGCGATCATTGTCACGTTGATGTAGGCCGATAGATGGCTCATCGAGTACATACATGACGCCCATGAGACCAGCACCAATTTGACTGGCAAGTCTGATACGCTGCGCTTCACCGCCTGATAAGGTTTCGGCAGAGCGGGCGAGTGTCAGATAGTCTAGGCCAACACTTACTAGGAAATTCAAACGCTCGTTGATCTCTTTAAAGATTTTTTCTGCGACTTCGCCTTTATGACCATCGATTTTTAGGGTCTTATAATAGTCGGCAGCATCACCGATAGAGAGTTTGACGATTTCTGCGATGGTTTGTCCATCGACACGGACATTGCGCGAGATTTCATTGAGACGCGCGCCATCGCAGACATTACAAGTGGTATCTGCCAAGTATTTTGCCAGCTCATCACGAACGAGGTTGCTTTGTGTCTTGGCATAACGGCGTTCTAAATACGGAAGCACTCCTTCAAATGGAACGGTTTTATTGGTTTTGCGACCGCGCTCATCGGTAAAGTTAAAGGTTAGTTTCTCTTTACCAGAACCTTGCATGATGAGGTCTTGCTGTTTTTTACTCAGGTCTTGCCATGGGGCATCCATATCAATATCGAAATGCTGACAGACTGTACTTAGTAAGCCAAAATAGTAAGCATGGCGTTTGTCCCAACCATTAATCGCGCCTTGATTGAGCGATTTTTCGTGATGAGTGATCAGCTTCTCAGCAGAGAAGTATTGACGTTTGCCAAGGCCATCACAGCTTGGACACGCGCCGTATGGATTATTAAAACTGAACATGCGCGGCTCAAGCTCTGGTACGGCACGGTCACAGACAGGGCAGGAGTGCTTAGCCGACATGACTTGATTGTCATCACCACCTTCTTTTGGATTACCATCCATGAAGTGTAGGGTAACCAGTCCTTGACCCAAGCGAAGAGCTGTTTCCAAACTTTCAGCGACACGGTTACCCAAGTCGTCACGGACTTTAAAACGGTCAACCACGACTTCGATGGTATGTTTCTTTTTCTTATCCAGCGTCGGCAGCTCGTCAGTATCATAGACATCACCGTCGACACGTACCCGTACAAAACCTTGACCGATGAGCTGCTCAAGCAAGACAGTATGCTCACCTTTACGCTCACGAATAACGGGTGCCAATATCATAAGCTTGGTATCAGCTGGCAATGCCATAATTTGATCGACCATTTCGGTGACTGACTGCGCCACCATTGGCTCGCCATGTTCAGGACAGTATGGCGTACCGATGCGTGCATAGAGCAGACGTAAGTAATCATAAATCTCGGTAATCGTGCCGACCGTAGAGCGTGGGTTGTGGTTGGTCGATTTTTGCTCAATAGCAATCGCAGGGGACAGACCCTCGATACTATCGACCTCAGGTTTTTCCATTTGCGAGAGGAATTGGCGCGCGTAAGCAGATAGGCTCTCAACATAACGGCGTTGCCCTTCGGCATATAAGGTGTCAAATGCGAGCGAAGATTTACCAGAGCCTGATAGACCCGTAATCACCACAAATTTATCTCGTGGAATGTCTAGGTCGATATTTTTTAGATTGTGTGTGCGTGCGCCGCGTATTGCGATATGGTCATGTGCCATCGTTGATAGGTTTCCTATTTGCTAAAGGGGGCGATAAAGATACGTTCAATAAGTAAGCAAAATCATAAGTGATGCTTGTATTCATATGGCTTTATAAAAGGTGATTCGTTTTACAAAGCGATATAAATACTTATCTAACCCCACTCTCAACTTCGAAAGTGATTGAAAAAAGAAGAGCACCTC
>NZ_JBQSVP010000180.1:0-4956 GCF_052376345.1 Psychrobacter sp. AOP5-GZ1-6
ATAGGTAAGATTCGTCGCTGGCTTGTGGCATCTTGCATGGCCACTTTTAGATACCCTTGCAACGCAGAAGCTATCACCTCTTCGTAGTAACGGTTTTTAAACGCCTCTTCTAAGTATCTAAGCGGACGGGCGGTAGAGTCGGCTCGGTCTGCCAATGCATGAAATGCCGCAAGACGTAATTTTGCACTGTGCGCCGAGCTTAGTTGCTGCTCTAAAACATGTGCCGTCTTATCAAGACTCGTCGTAGCGACCCACTGTACCAATTGTAATGCTTGGTTGGCTGTGAGTGTGTCGCTATCATCAAGTAATTTTTTGACCAAATCTAACGTTTGATTGTCTGCTTGTACCTGTAGCAGTGCCAAGCCTTCTTTAAACGCAACATCGCTATTGTTTGAAGTATCAGAGAGTAGCTGTTTAATTCTGTGGTAGCCGTCTTTTATGACATAAGTGACTGGCAGTAGCTTGCTATTTGATGCATTGCTCTGAGTGATGTCTATTGGTATAAAACGTAAGCTTTGGTCAAGACCTACTACTATGATGGCAGGCTTGTCAGCATAGCTTGCGACGGTAATCTGCTGCGGCTTAACCAAATCTTCTTTACAACTGTTTGGCTGACCTTTATCAAATGCCCATGATTTGACGATTTTGTCATCTGCGGTAGTAAACAGTCGAGTGTCTGACACACAAAGCGACTTGATCATTTCGCTGTGCTGGCTAGACTTGGCTCTATCAACAGGATGTAGGTCGCCTTGAACATGAGTACGGTACAAGTATTTATCCGCACCTGCTGAGAAGAAATACTGACCGACTGGCTCAAAACAAAGCGCCGTTACTTTACCTTGATGGAGCTGTTTGCGGCTGCTCAAGCTAAGTTTTGTTTCATCTGAGGCCCATTGATAGCTACTAACATCTCCCGATTGATCTGCCACAACTAGCCATGATCCGTCGTTTGACGTTGTTAGTGCTGTCAATACAGAGTCTTTATTTGATGTTGCTATAGCAGATACATAAGGCTCAATGATGGCAGTACTACTAGTCTTACTGTTTTGATAAGGCCATACCACGATGTGTTTCGGATATAAGATAGCCAAGGCATCTTGTAGTGGTGCCATTGCAACGGCACAGCCTATCTCACTATCACTATTCTTAAGTGTATCAAGTAAGGATTTGGCACTGGTCTTTTTAACTTTTTTGGCTTGCCAGTCCGTTTGGTAAAGATGACCATCATCACCAATCATAACAATAGTGCTGTCATCTGTTTGGCTGATGGCTTGCATCGCACAAGGTAATGCAGTCGTCGATAAGCTAAATTGCTCACCTTGTTGATCGAGGATGTACAAAACAGGCGTCGATGTTTGGGTTTGCTGCTGGCGAGTAATAAAAAGACTGCGCCCATCCTGTTTGGTTGTTTTTTGAGTTGCCGCTTGGGTGCTATTGGCTTTACTGACTAAACCAATAATTTGACCCCAATAGGGGAGTGTTATTGTTTTCATGGTGTTATCTCAGTTGAGGTGACGTCATATTTTTTTGAGTATCTTTTTTTGGCTATAAAAGCTTACTAGTATTTACCTATATCTGTTATCTGTCCGCCAAAGCCGTTAAGCAGAAGCAGCTGCCTGTAGATTGTTGGATAGCTCAGGATAGCGATGCAACAACCGTGTGACGGCAACCAGACACGCATGACGCTCCATCTTGCCTGCTGAGTGCGTAAAGGTGAATAGTGTCGGCATAATGAGCGCCGCAAAGGTACTATCAGCCAATGCCACATCACGAAAAGTCTCAATCAATGCCAGTTTGGCACGACTCGCAGATATAGGTTTTAGCGTAATATTGCTATCTGTATCAGCTGTCTCATTGCTTTTATCTGAATAGCGTTGTTGATTATTGCTGGCACTAGCATTGGGTTCTTGCGACCCACCTAAACGACCAGGCGGTAGCTCAAATAGCCCGCGGCGTAGCAGCATTAATAACTGATCGACTTCTGCAGGCAAGTTCTCTGCTGTTTTTACTGGCTGTTCTTTTATGATTGGTTGAGTATTGCTGTCTTTATCTTGTGCAACCTCTTTATCGCTACTGTTTGGTTGCCAGTTTGGAGACACGTGACGCGACTTGTAGTGTTTCCATAGCATGGTCACAGCAGCATAACGTACTTCACGGTCTGTGCTTTGAGTCAGTTGGTATAAAGACTGCACTTCTTGGAAGTGAGCGTGACGCTGTAGCAGCGTGATACCGATTTGGCGAGCGACTCGCGCTTTGCTTTCAATCAAAGCATTTAACATATCGGCATTCAATTGTGTTGGCTGGATGTGGTAACGGCGATTGGTAACGGAAGGTTCATCTAAAAGCGCACGTTTCAACAGCTCAGTGACCTCAGTATAAGGCGACTCAGCTATCATGAGCCATAGAGCTGGCGTTGGTTGCCACGTCGCCATCTCATACTCGCTCAGTAATAAGCCAAAATCTCGCAACTGGCTGTTACGCTGTTGTAATAAAGGAATGACGCGCTCAGCATCAAAGAACGAAGAAGGGATAATCGCATCAGGATCAACAGGTCTGTCTGTCAACGCCATACAAATATGTTCATGATGATGACTTAGGTAGCTGATCGCAAGCTCACTGATAGGCGCAGTAGCATCATCTGTTGCCATGTGCCACAAGGCATTGGCACCTGCAAAAATATCATCTTCGGACACTTCTCGTGATTGACCACTTAGCATTTGTAAGAACGCTGTTTCAGAGATGATTTTTAGTGCCGCACCATCAGCGATCAAACCTTCAGCTTTCAGCTGTTTACTGCCTTTACGGCCATTACCATATAGCGGTGATCCATCATCCCCAATAACCAAATAATCTAGCTTGCCATTGACGGCGCTACTAATAGCACCATTAGCTGCTTTCACGACTTTTTCGGCCTCGCCACGTGTCATGCTTTGCATCTTGCCCGTGAACAAATACCGTTGACCGGACAAATCTACTTCGGTAGCAACATCTGCATTACTACTCGAGCCTGTAGTGTTACCACTAGAAGCGCTGTCAGTAGGGCTACCTTCTTCATTACTGTCATTATCGAGATATGCAACAAAATCGGCAGGCAAGAAGCCTTTGTTAATACGCTCAATCGCAAATTCACGATAGAGTGCTTGCTCACTATGTGCTAGCGTCATAAGCCAGTCGAAACCTAGATCTATCGGCGCAAAACGGCGTACATCAGACAGCCAATCTTGCACATTTTCTGCTAAGTATTCATCAAAGTCTAATTGCTTTTGCCAATTCTTGATAGGTTCAGAAATAGGGGGTAAACCTTGATTATCAGTACTACTTATAAGATTGATAATACTAGTGGACTTTAATAGTTCAATATATTCAGCTACTTGCCAATCAGGCTCATAAGCAAGCGCATGCCAATAGCTCATATCAAGCGCTGCGGCTGACAGTACATCTTCATCAATCCAGTCGATAACAGTAGATTGTGACAATGGATGTAATAACAGGACTTGCCATACTGAAGCATTTATTTGACTCAAATCCAAACGCCTAAGCTGATCTAACGCAAAGTGCATGCAGTAACTGTCATCATGAGCAGAGAAGTCGTATGCTGCTGATATATCTAGTTGCTGGGCGACGCGAATAAAGTATTCAGATCCTAACTCTTTGGCACTATAAAGCTCAGGCAATTTTTTTATGGCAAACTTAACACTGTACCGTCTGCTGCTAGTCAATCGTTCAAAAAACCACTCAGGAGTTAAGTCGCGTCTTGTAAAGTGTTTGCTGAGTTGTTTGCTAGCGGTTTGATGGTGATGCTCTGTGTCTAGTAGCTGCCCCCAACCATTGACACCAATATCTGAAATAGGGTCACGACTTAATATATTATTGATTGCAAAGGTTCTAACAGGCTCATAATCTGACATCGCCAATAGCATCAGCTCAGTGAGTGATAAGTCTTGGGCATAGCTTTTGGCATAGCCAATCGCGTATTGATAGGCAGCAGGGTAGTGTGAATGAAGTAGTTGTAGTACGACTTGATGTAAGCCCAATGTCTGAAACTTAGACTTTTCAAAATTAGGTGAGTTTTCTAGTAGCCAAACAATCATCTCATCACGCGCTTTACTATGCGCCTTACCAGCCGATAGATATTGCAGCGTGTCGTTACTTACATCACGTAATTGGGTTTTAAAGTCATGCTTTAAACTATCGGTTGCAAACTGTCTGACAGCCTCATTTTTTGCGATAGCCAATAGTTGAATAAGTGGTTCAGGATCTCGTTGCCACGCCTCAGAAAACGCACGACCTTTTGCATCAAATAGCTTGCGAGGAGAGCGACTGCTAAATCGATTGACGCCATAATCTAGGCTATTGTGGAAGCAAATGTGATTGAGGACCCAGCTGCTCGTTTGCTCGGCACTGCCAGCTGTCATGGTTTCGTCATAGCTGGCGAGTACACAGACAGCGGCATCAATATAGCCAATCGGCATCTGCTGCCCCAGTTGGCGCAAATATCGCCATGCTCTGAGGCTCATATACGTTTTGGTTGCGAAGCTAACATTGGCTTTGGGTGTCTGATCAAAACGTTGTAAATCAATCTTGGCGGCTATTTGGCCAAAAATCTCATAATCTTGAGAAAACTCAGCCTGCTTATAAATACGTTTTAAACCTTTCCACACACCGTAGTTGACTGGTAGCTCACTGATAGCTTGTTTTAAAATGGCTCTAGAGTACGCGCTACCATCTTCCCACAGCGCGGTCAGTATTAAATGGATTTTATAACGATCTGGTAGTGGGTAAACGCCTTCGTCTGCTTCTAGTTTGGCAATCATCGCCACACGCTCTGCAAACTGTACTTCGGGGTTTTGCTCCCGAAACTGATGACTTAGAATCTTGTCCAAAAATCGATCAAACGTCAATTCACGTTCGGGGATAGGTGTCTCAGGAATGTCATCAACTTGTGTCGCTAGTATA
>NZ_JBQSVP010000181.1:0-4937 GCF_052376345.1 Psychrobacter sp. AOP5-GZ1-6
ATCCCGCGCTCAAACATGAAGGCGCGAATACGCTCTGGGTCAAAACGCTTCTCATCCCCTACTCGAAAATAATCTGCATCATCAAAAAACACGCGCCCATAGATGCGCCACATATCGTTATAAAAGTTTGGATAATGGAAGCGCATTGCCCATTTTTCACTGGTCGGTGGAAATGTGCCCATCATCATAACCGTCGCATTGGGCGGTAAGACAGGTGGAAACGGATGCGTTTCTATTTCTGCTGCTCTCGTTTCAGGCAATATCGAGTTGGTATCAGGATTATCATTCGTATGAGATGAGCGCGTAGTCATAAGATTCTTCATCAGAAAAGTGGTTTTTTTGGTATCATAGCAAGCCTAAACACTACCTCATTTAGAATCATACTATATAGTTATATTTAACTGGTTTAGTTAGCTTACTAAGCCTAAATAGTTAGGCTTTGACGGCAGCTGTGAACGCAAATATTGTCATTGCGCTAAGTGAACACTGCTGCACAGTAATGTAAGCAACTAATTGGCTTTACTGTGCAGAGCCTTACTTTACTATTTATATGCTAGCGATGCAGTTTGAGAGCGGTAGGTGTTTGTATCCTTTATATTAATAGCAACCGCAGCAATTGCGTAAGCATCAGCCCAAAATCAAGAGAGTACTCATGAGCGACTTAAATAACGATTTACAAATTACAGTAATCGACCATCCACTAGTCCGTCATAAACTTAGCTTAATGCGTGAAAAAGACTGTAGTACTTATAAGTTTCGTACGTTAACCAAAGAGCTTGCCCGATTGATGGCGTATGAAGCCAGCCGTGACTTTGAAATCGAGACTTTCCCAATGCAAGGTTGGTGTGGTGAAATTACTGGTGAGCAAATCATCGGTAAAACGGCGACTATTGTACCGATTTTGCGTGCAGGTATTGGCATGCTTGATGGGGTGCTCGATCTCATCCCTACTGCTAAGATTTCTGTTGTGGGTTTACAGCGTGATGAAGAAACGCTACAGCCAGTGCCTTTCTTTGAAAAATTCGTCAGCCACATGGACAAACGCCCTGCGCTCATCATTGACCCAATGCTAGCCACGGGCGGCTCAATGGTTGCGACCATCGAGATGCTAAAGAAAAATGGCTGCACCAATATCAAAGCACTCGTATTAGTGGCCGCACCTGAGGGTGTGCGCTTGGTCAATGAGGCGCATCCTGACGTGACAATCTATACCGCTGCGCTAGACAGCCATTTGGATGAGCATGGTTATATCATCCCAGGTCTGGGTGATGCTGGTGATAAGATTTTTGGTAAACAGTTATCAAATAAATAAGTAATTATCTAGAGCATATCTCTAACCTGAATGATAGGCTCTAGATACACTATTTAAGATACACTAACTTAAGGCGCACTAACTTAAATAGTGCTCATAAACATTATGACAGAAGCATACAACCTCAATGATAAGGATGGATGATGAACGTATTAATTACAGGCGCAAGCGCGGGTTTTGGTAAGGCACTGGCTGAACGTTTGGTGGCAAACGGTCACCAAGTGATTGGCTGTGCTAGACGCCTTGATAAACTCAATGCTTTGGCAGAGACTTTAGGTGAGGCTTTTTTGCCAGTCGTTATGGATGTGAGCGATACCGACACTATCCCTCAAATTATCGCTGACTTGCCTGAAAAGTTTCGTCAAATTGATGTGTTGGTAAATAATGCTGGTTTGGCACTGGGTACTGAGCCTGCTCAAAACGCTAAGTTAGAAGATTGGATGCGCATGACTGACACCAACATCAAAGGCCTGATGGCATTAACCCATGCGGTATTGCCAGCGATGGTTGCCCGCGATAGCGGTTATATTATCAATGTTGGTTCGATTGCTGGTAGCTGGCCTTATTTTGGTGGCAATGTATATGGCGCGACTAAGGCTTTTGTGAAGCAGTTTAGCTTAAACTTGCGTGCTGATTTATTGGGAACCCAAGTCCGTGTTACCAATCTTGAGCCGGGTAATGTCGGTGGTACTGAGTTTTCGAACGTACGCTACCACGGTGATGATGCTAAAGCTGCACAGGTTTATAACGGGTTCAAAAATATGACTGGCGATGATATTGGTGATATTTTAATATGGCTTATCGAGTCGCCTGCACATATCAACGTCAACCGCTTAGAAGTGATGCCTGTTGCGCAAACGTATAATGGACTGACGATTGCAAAAGACGACAGTTAGTCAGTATTAAGCGTTAACATCATTACTATCAGGCCGTCACACAGTATCTTATTTTGATACTGTGTGACGGCCTATTTTTTGGTCATTTTTACCGCTGTTTTGTGATATGGTCAACTTTCTTATTTGTGGACGCATTTATTTATCTATCGATGATCAATAAATGAGACTTCGCAATCACTCATACTGTTATTTATTAATAATTATAAGGACACTTTAATGGCTAATGCACCGCTAACGTTGACGCTAGAATGGTTTTTAAATCCAGACCATCTGCCTTTTATTGCCGGTATTCATACTGGTGCTTATTCTAAGGCGGGGCTTGATATTAATATGATAGAGCCTACAGAACATTATGATGGGTTTGCAGAGCTAGAAGCAGGCAATATTGATTTGCACGTGAACGAGCCGATTCATTTATTTGAGCATTATTTTGAAGACTTAAAAGCATTGGGCTGTTTTTTTGTGACTGATGGCGGCGTGCTTATTAAGCAAAGCAGCCTTGATAAATTGCACAATAACCAACCGATTCGTATCACAACGCCCGCATCAAACCCTATTACCAATAAAATTGGCTTTGAGATTTTAAGCCGCTATGCCAAGAAAAATGGTTTTGTGCTAGATATTGATAATGTGGATTTTGTTGAAACCGATTTTCAACATCTACAAAACTTACAAGAAGGCGATGCCGCAGGTGAATTTGATGGTGCATGGTTATGCTTTTATAATTTTGAAGGCATTGAAGCCAATTATGTTGGGCTTGAGTATACCTTTATCGATCAGCATCTATCACCGTATCCTAATTTTTCGGCATTGGAGCTGATGACCACACATAGTATCTGGCAAGAAAAGTCGGACGCATTGACACAGTTCGTCGCGGTTAGTACAGAAATGGCACAGCTATGTATCGACAATCCTCAACAGGCACGCGAGATTTATTATGGTTATACGGGCGAGGCGCCATCAGCATTAATGGATGACATTATCAATGATACGCTAAAACGCTTGATAGCACCTATCAAACCAAATGCCGAGCGCTGGACTACCCTACGCGAGATGCTAGCAACATTAGATATCGCTAATATCAGTGACGCCAATTATGCCAAACTGTGGCAGTAATATAGTCCAACTCATGTAAATTCGCTACATCGTCACCCTTGCTAGCCATACTCATGTATGGCTTGTACTCGGTTTCTTTGTATCGAAACTATGTGAACTTAACTATAGCGCTGTGCCACGTCATACATAGCCAATATAAGCCAATGATATCCCATATGTTCAAAACGACATTTAAAACGCCTGAGCAGTATCAATTACAAACCACTCATGTCACGGCGACTGATGGTACACCGTTGCCCGTTTCTATCATTGGTAAAGGTAAACCTGTCTTGCTGCTACACGCTTTTGGGATGGATGCGCGGCAGTTTTTGCCGTTCATCCTACCGTTGACTCAGCATTACCAATTTTATCTGCCGCACTTTCGAGGGTTTGGGTTGGCCAGTAATCTAATGTTGCCAACGTTTGATTTTATTGAGCAATATGCAGAGGATACTCAGCAAGTATTTGAGTATATGCGTGAAGAAACTGGGGTTGAGGCATTTCATGTGGCTGGAATCTCCATGGGCGCGTTGGTCATGTGGGCGTATTTTCAGCGCTTTGGTACTCAATACGTGAGCCGCTATTTGAATATTGACCAAGCACCGATTATTCACAATCAGCCTGATTGGCAAGGTGGCGGCGTATTTGGCACGCGGCAAACCGAGTTATTTGCGCAGTTCACACGTTTGATCACTCATGCAGCACCTTATATGCAGGTGGAGCAAGTTGATAGTTTTCGGCATCTACCTTATCAATTAAAAGAAAATTTATTGACAGTGGAACGCTCGTTTTCGCTGCTTTCTGTCGGTACCAAGCCTTCACAGATATTGACAAAAACTTTGAGTTATCGCGCACCACATAAAATCGCTCTGATGAAACACGCCACGTGGCAGCACAAACTGCGCTGCCTGTCTGCTTATGTTGAGCTGCCCTACGATTACCGAGCCGTATTGCCAAGGGTAAATATTCCGACCACGCTACTGATCGGCGGGCGTTCGCAGTTATATGGCGCAGAGTGGCAACAACGTTTGGTTACCATGCTGCCCAATGCACATAGTATTGTTTTACCAAAATCAGGACATGCCGTACCAATGGATGCGCCCATCGGGTTTTATAAGGTGTTAAGGCAGTTTTTGAGTAGTTGAACTTTAAAACATTGGTGTGAATAGATAGAAAAAAGCGACTTTCAAAGTCGCTTTTTTGTTAAGTCAGCGGTGAGATATGTTCGCAGAAAACTGAAACTAATCGTTTAAGTCTTTAATCAATTCAAACCGTGGTATTTGCTTGCCATCTACCATAACTGTTTCAGTAAACATCGTTAAGGGACGAACCCACACGCCATATTCACCGTATAGGCAACGATAAACCACAAGCGATTCTTCGGTTTCTGAATGCTGCGCCGTATGCAATACTTGATAGAGACTGCCTTTGTAGTGGCGGTAAATGCCTTGGGATATTATGATAGCTTAAAACCTCATACCTAAGTGAGTGAAGACGTCTAACCAATTGCTACAAGGAATATTTTTATAACGACAGACATCAGGAATTTTTAATTGAGTCTGTTTGCTTAAAACTGGATTAGTAATATCTTTATTAAAGCCCTGTTCACTAGGGACTGTATAGAATTGAGGAAC
>NZ_JBQSVP010000182.1:0-4774 GCF_052376345.1 Psychrobacter sp. AOP5-GZ1-6
TTATTTGTTCACAGTAAGATGAGTGTATCAATTGGCAGCTTTATGATAATCAGTATAAATATTTATCAGTATGCCTTATGACGTTAAATCATTACTCAGTATATAAAGTTGGCAATTGAATATCAGCTGCGTTGAGATAGGTGTTAAAAGCTAATGGCGTGCCACAGCTTTGCATCAGCGCAGCCAGTGATTGCACGTAACTATTTGCTGCTTGTGCTTGTTCAGTACGGGCTTTTAGTGACTGTGTTTGTGCTTGTACGACCTCAATCGGCGTGTTGACACCTTCTTGTAGCCCTAACTGTCGCAAGCGTAATACTTCAGCCGCTAGATCAACATTGCTTTGTAACGCCTGATAACGTGACTGAGCATTATTGACGTCGTGCCAGTTTTTTTCGACCAGTAATAATAGGTTGTCACTGACTTCGATCTCAGAAAGATCAGCTTGGCGTATTTTGGCATTACTTGATGCCAGCGATGCCGTTTTGTCTAGCCCGCCCCATAGCTTCCAGCTTGCGGAGATACCGGCGACCCAACTGGGATCCTTCTCGACTTGTCCATAACCATACAACATCACTGTAGGCTTATAACCAGTATCAGATAATGCATGTAACTGCTCTGCTTGTTTACGTTTGGCAGCGACTTTTTGTAGGCCTGGATGATTGGCAAGCGCTAAATCTTGAAAGTACGTGACATCTGGCAGAGGACGACTAGAAACGAATAGTGGTGTTGTGGGTTTGATACGGTATTCCGTACGCAATAGGCGCTGCAAAGCCATCATTGCAAGTCGTGCATCGTTATTAGCATTGACAGATTCGCTTTTTGCATCTGCCAGTGCAGACTGTGCTTCTAGACGATCCACACGCGAGATAAAGCCTTCTTCAAACAGTCGCTGGGCCATATGATCCGTTTGCTGAAGTGTGTCATAAGCATCTTCGCGCAGATAAGCGGCAATGATGGCCAATTGCGCTTTGAAGTATCGTTCAATTAAGGTGTTATATAGCTCGTTCTTATCTAATAAGCTGTCTGCGATGGCTTCTTGGGTACGCGCCTCAGAAGCACTAGTCAATGCTGTGGTGCGTCCGGCAGTATAAATAGGCCATAATACGCCGACTCCTGCACCCGATGTTGAACCTGAACGTTTTAACTCATAAGAATCAGGGATGCGCTCATCAGCCAATTCGCCCAAATTCGGCAGATTTGGAAAATAAGGTGCTAGGCTGTCAGCCTCATTGACAACACCGCTTTTGAGTGACGATAAATCAAGATCGGTGTCCAAGTTGTAAGCCGTAGCTGACACTCGTGCAAATACAAGCGGGTTGTCTAACGTATCGAGAGCATCTGTTTGATATTCACTTGAAGCAATCGCAGCTTGATTGGCTGCTAATTTGGGTGAGACTTGCAGTAAAATATTCTGTGCTTGTTCAAGACTCAATAAGCTAGGTACTTCTAATGAATAGCTACTATCGATATTTTTATGAGTGGTTGGGTCCACTAGCGTTTTTAAATTAGGCTGTTGCTGAGATATTTCTATTTCGCTATTGGTGGCAATGGTTTTATTTTTGGCATAGCTTTTTTGAATATTGCTTTGGTTGTCAGCATCATTGATTGGCGTTACTTGGTTTGGGGACTCAATATCATTTTCGTTTGCACTTGCAAGATTAGAAGCAGCCAAGGCCATGAGTGTAAACATCATGACTGAATTAGACAGAGTCGATAGAGCAAATTTCATAAGTCACATAAGCCATTAATTAGAATGCAAGGTTTTTGATATCATATAACGTCTTAAATATTTCAATAACAATAACCGTTTATTTATCGCTATCTACTGATAAATCGAGGACAAAATACAGTCTTCTTAACAGAGATATAAAGTGCGTTATCGACAACAAAGCGTACACTGTAGTGCCACAATAGTGACGGGTCAATAGTCAATACTCTCCTGTTTTCTATTGTATAGTCAATAGTAGTATGCTAGTAGATAGATTTATTTTAAAAATATTCGTTTATAAGTAATGCTGTAGCGAATACTACGAATGGCTATTTTTGGGGTATGAACGGTTCATTATTGAATAATTATTATGTTGCATGGTGTTATTAAACAAGATGAACCATTACAAAATACAGAATAAAAAATATTAAAAAAAGGTACTCGTTATGTCAGGATATATTTTGGCGCTAGATCAAGGAACTACATCAAGTCGAGCGATACTGTATGACGATCTCGCACGGTCGATAAAAATGGTTCAGCAGCCCACGACTTTGCAAACGCCAAAAGCGGGGTATGTCGAGCAAGATGCGCTACAAATTTGGCAGACACAGATTAGCTGTGCACATGATGTGATTAATCGCGCAGGACTACTAGCCACTGATGTTGCCAGTATTGCGATTACCAACCAACGTGAATCTATTGTCATGTGGGATAGGCAAACAGGTAAACCTTTAGCTCCTGCTATCATTTGGCAAGACCGCCGTACCGAGGATTATTGTAGAACATTGGCTGCTGAAAGCGTCGCTAAAGACAGCAATGACGACATGGCAAGCGAAGTACAACGTATTACAGGGTTGCGTTTAGATCCGTATTTTAGTGCCAGCAAAATTGCTTGGATGCTCGAAAATAACCCCAAATTGAGTGTACGTGCCCATAAAGGTGAAATAGCTGTCGGAACCATAGACAGTTGGCTTATTTATAAGTTGACTGGTGGTGAGCATGTCATTGATGTAACCAATGCGTCTCGTACCTTGTTGTTTGATATCCATAAGCTGACTTGGTCAGAAGCGTTGTGTGCGCGTTTTTCGATACCTATGAATATTTTGCCCAAAGTGGTTGCTTCTGATGGTGACTTTGGAAAAACCAAAAAAGGACTGTTTGCCAAACAAATCCCTATTCATGCTGTATTAGGTGACCAACAAGCCGCGCTTTTTGGACAAGGCTGTCTTGATTCAGGCATGGCAAAAAACACTTATGGTACAGGGTGTTTTATGCTGATGAATATTGGTCAAATACCAAAGTTAAGCGAGCATAAGCTGTTGACGACGATTGCGTGGCAACGACGACCTATATCGGCTCGTCCAGACAGTTTATCGTTTGATCAGATCGTGCAGTCTGGTAAGCGTATGTTGCAGCCACCCAAAAAAGAAGTCACTTATGCTTTAGAGGGTAGTGTGTTTATGGCGGGCGCGATCGTCCAATGGTTACGTGATAATTTAGGCATGATTCAAAAAAGTAGCGATATTGAAGATTTAGCACGGCAAGTGGAGAGTAGTGAAGACGTAGTGTTACTGCCTGCATTTACAGGGTTAGGTGCTCCTTATTGGCGTTCGGACATCAGTGCAAGTATTACGGGAATGAGCCGTGGCACGACCAAAGCACACATTGCCAGAGCAGCCCTAGAAGCAGTGGCTTATCAAACGTATGACGTTCTTATCGCTATGCAAAAAGACAGTCCTCATCCACTAACTGAGTTAAGAGTGGATGGTGGCGCTGCAAATAATGATTTGCTTATGCAGTTCCAAGCCGACTTACTAGACGTGCCAGTACTGCGCCCGAGAGATACAGAAATCACTGCCAAAGGTGCTGCATTACTTGCAGGATTAAAAACTGGATTGTATGACGACACAACGATGCAAGCGTCATGGCAAGTTGATCGGGTTTTTGAACCTACAATGTCCAATGATGAGCGAGATCAGCACCTTAATAAGTGGCGTCAGGCGATCGATAGAGCGTTGAAAGTATTATAAATTCTAAAATAATCTCATCAATTAGCTGGATCACTTAATCGAAAATTACTTAAAGTACTCTGCTTTCCTACAAAAACGTTGTAAAGATACAGGCTGTAACGCAAGATAATCGTAACTTGGACATAGTTTACATAACCGGTCTATCTGTCATTACCCATAAATTCTTATACTTTAGATGGATTAAGCGGAATATGCTAATTCTTTATTAAAAAATAAATCTAATATATAACAAATAATTTAAGGATAATAATATGAGTAACTATGATGATATTGAGCGCAGTGAAGTAAAACATATGACAAAAGAGAGTAAGCAAGACTTAAATGCTGACATCATCACAGGTGAACCAGGTTCTCACCCATTAGGAACGGGTATTGGTGGCGTGGGCGGTGCGGCCGCAGGTGCTGCTATTGGTACGATGGCAGGTCCACTAGGAACATTGATTGGTGGTGCTATTGGTGCAGTTGTTGGTGGCGGAGCAGGTCATGCAGCAGCAGAGGCTATTGATCCTACTCACGAAGAAGCTTACTGGCGTGCAGAATATGCAAACATGGACTACTATAAAGAAGGTTACGATTTTGATCGTGACTTACATCCAGCGTACGCAGTAGGTTATGCTAATCGTGCTAACTATCCTGTAGATGCTCGTTTTGAAGATCATGAGGCAGATTTAGAACGCTCATGGCACGAAGTCAAGGGCGAGTCACGTATGGAGTGGAAAGATGCACGTAAAGCTTCACGTGATGCATGGAATCGCGTGTCTTAATTGAGATTATTCTTGAGTATTAGATGATGAGGTTAATCTAACAGTAAGATTAACTGACAGTAAGTAAGTAGTAGATAAGCTTACTACCTCATTACCAAATTTAGTGTGGTTGTAGAATTTACTATACTGACAATCAAGATAAATAAGATTTATGTTATTTTATCGCTCCTAAAGTTATCTTTGGGAGCTTTTTTGTTGTATATTATTAACTATAAATATATTTTATGATGTATGAAGAAATTGATAATAATTAGAATGGTGAGTAATTTATG
>NZ_JBQSVP010000183.1:0-4722 GCF_052376345.1 Psychrobacter sp. AOP5-GZ1-6
AAAGTCAGATAGTTCTTTTACATCGAATCCTAGAAACTTTAAAAGACATAAGTTCCCATAATCATAATATTCATCATCTAACAAACCACTCTCTGACCTTTTGTATAAATGATCTAGGTTAATTAATGGTTTTACTTTTGAGTAATTATTGAAAAGAATAAAAACTGGCATTCTTGCATCCAGAGTGTCAAGGACTAGATCGGACGATTCACCAATCTTTGCTTTGGCTCTTAATTCTTCATGTCTCTTTTCTTCTTTAGTATTGTCTTCTTCAATAAGAGCATAATAATTATCTAAAAAGCTAACCAAAGAACGGGATCTATCTCCTGATATCTCAGTAGAGTCTACCCATTCATTAACGATTGCATTTAAAATATTACTTGGCTTCTTCATTTGTTCATCTGGGTCTTCAACAAAATATTGCTTATCCAGATGTGATGCTAACCTTAATAAACCGCCTCTGATGTCTGAAAAATATATGGCTGACGGCCCATTTTCTATAGAGTGATAACTTTGATTATCAATAGCTCTTTCTACTTTATATATACAATCATGGAATGGCTTTGGAATAAGAGCTTTATCAGCTTCGTCTAGTTTGAACCAACCTGTTACTACAATGGTATCTTCAGCTAATACTCTTCCAGAACTAATATCATTATATTTTGAGCGTGGATAATCTCTTAATATATCAAATCCAGCTACTTCATCAGGTTTATTTAACTGTTGCAAAGCTCTTAGTACAACTGTTTTTCCTGCTTCATTAGGGCCAACCATTATTGTTTTTAGGTCTTCAATTTCAAATTCACCAGTATCAATAATGCTGCGATAGTTTTGAATTCGAGCTTTACTTAACTTCATATTTTTTCCTCACAATTTTATATAGATATATTCGTATTTCTCTTTCGCTATAATACCATTCAAACCATCAATTCCACTGCTAAGATAAATTTCTCTGATATCTGTCCGTTTGTCGCCCCTGCGTAAGGGGAAATTAACTATTCTATCTGCTTCTCTAAATATTGCTTATCATATAGGTTTAGCTTTAATCATATAACGGAGCTTATGGTAAATGATTTTAGAGAGGAAAAGGGAGCTTCCTAGAAACTGTGTAACTGCTTATAATCCACTAACAGGAGAGTAAGCAATGACTAACCAAACCGACCTTAGAAAACTGGCTTAACAAATAGCTAGCAGCATTAACAGCTTCGATGATATCAAAGACTTTCAGAAGCAACTCATGCAATCCTTATAGATCAAATTATAAATTATGCAAAATTTCTTGAACCAACATGTATTTTATATAGTGTATATTATATATATAAAAAATTTTTCTCCTACCAAACCTTACTCTATATACTTTATACATTATTTATATACTATCTACTAGATATAACGCATAGGTGACTTAGAAAGACAAGCGTCATAACTTTGAAAGCAAAAAAGACTTCATCACCGCTCAGGTGACTTAGAAATTGTCGAACGTGTTGAAGTGATTGCAAATCTCCTTCATCACCGCTCAGGTGACTTAGAAATTGTCTTTGTCATACAGCCACATATAACCTCTCTTCATCACCGCTCAGGTGACTTAGAAAAAGACCAATGGGTGTGGGCGTGGCGGTATTGACTTCATCACCGCTCAGGTGACTTAGAAAACTAGGGTGTGTCATCAAGTAGATGATGAAGCTTAAAATGAGAAAAATTGTAGATAAACAAGAAAGCAATTGCCGTTAATATGAACATATTGACAAAATTTCTGACGATGTTTAGCAAAATTCAGCCATTTTAAGGCCACTAAATGTATTAATTAATGACACGCCCTAGGACAACCCCCAATATTTAATCACCTAAAGCCGCTCTTAATCTATATTCAATATTGATTTCGCCACAGCTTCAGCCACTTTGATACCATCAATTCCCGCTGACAATATGCCACCTGCATAACCAGCGCCCTCGCCTGCAGGGAATAGTCCTTTGGTATTAATGCTTTGGAGATCTTTATTACGTTTAATGCTGATTGGTGACGATGTTCTGGTTTCTACACCCGTTAGTAAACCATCGTCAGATGCAAAGCCTTTGATTTTTCTATTAAACGCTGGAATGGCTTCACGTATGGCATCCACGGCAAAATCAGGTAACGCTTTGCTTAGGTCCGTTAAGGTAATACCTGGAGTGTAAGACGGCTTCACATCACCGAGTTCTGAGTCTGGTTTGCCTTTTAAGAAATCGCCAATGGTTTGCGCTGGTGCATTGTAGTCTTTGCCACCTAACTCAAACGCTAAGGTCTCTAGTTGTCTTTGTAAGTCGATACCAGCAAGAGGATGGTTTGGGTAATCTCGCTCTGGGTCGATACCCACAACAATTGCGCTGTTGGCGTTACGCTCGTTCCTTGAATATTGGCTCATACCATTGGTGACAACACGGCCTTCTTCTGAAGTTGCAGCAACGACGGTGCCACCTGGGCACATACAGAAGCTATAAACAGAACGACCGTTTTTACAATGATGAACCAGTTTGTAATCCGCAGCACCAAGTATTTCGTTTCCAGCATTATCACCAAAGCGTGCTTGGTCGATGGCTGACTGCTTATGTTCAATCCTAAAGCCAATTGAGAAAGGCTTTGCTTCAACATACACGCCTTTATCATGGATCATTTGAAAGGTATCACGGGCACTATGACCAACAGCAAGAACAACGTGATTGCTGTTTAACCGTTCGCCATTGTGTAAGGTAACGCCTGTGATTTGCTCGTCTTTGATATGGATATCATCGACACGAGTAGCAAAACGAATTTCGCCACCGAGTTCTATAATCTCAGCACGCATTTTTTCTACCATGCTGACTAGTTTGTAAGTACCTATGTGCGGTTTGCTAACAAATAAAATCTCCTCTGGCGCGCCAGCTTTAACAAATTCCGTCATGACTTTACGGCCATAATGATTTGGATCTTTTACTTGGCTATACAGTTTACCGTCGGAGAAAGTACCCGCTCCGCCCTCACCGAATTGTACGTTAGATTCTGTGTTCAATTTACGCTGACGCCAAAAGCCAAAGGTATCTTTGGTGCGTTGTCTTACTTCGTTACCGCGTTCAATGATAATGGGTTTAAAACCCATTTGAGCAAGCGTGAGTCCTACTAATAAACCACAGGGACCAAAACCAATAATGATAGGACGCTCAGTTAAGTCTTCTGGTGCTTGACCAACATATTTGTAGCTGGTATCTGGTGTTGGTCTAACATGGTTGTCTGACTCAAATTGCACCAGTAAATCATTGGTCAAATCCGAGTCGGTCAGCGTGACATCTAGCGTATAAATTAATTGGATATTTCTTTTATTACGAGCATCATAACCACGTTTAAACATCACAAATGATGCCATCTGCTCAGCAGAAATTTTAAGCTTGGTCGTTATCGCAGTCGTTAGATCTTCAGGTGCATGATTTAATGGCAATTTAATTTCAGTTAAACGTATCATTGGTTACTCATAAACTCGTGTAGAAAACAGTCTCGCATTTTACTGGTACTGATACAAATAAGCGAATAAATATTCTACTTATACAGGATAAATTTACGGATTTGACGGCAGGAGCATATTTACTAATTGATGATAAGTAGTACATCTAAGCAGGTTAACGCTGCAATACTTTTATGATGGAGTAACTATAGACTGCTATAATACAAGCATTTATATTAGACCACTGAGCTCCTCACATTTATCAAGGCCCATTATGACCACTTATATACTCGACACAGAAACCACAGGGCTTGTTGAGCCGCACATGACTGAAGCCGCCTACTCTATTGTGAATATCAACAATGGCAAGGTAGAGGTACTACAAGAGCCAAGATCCAAGCGTTTTAACCCTCTGAAAGAAATCAGCTTGGGCTCTATGGCAGTGTCACATATATGTGAAGAAGATATCATGAATGAGCCTCCTCATACAGACTTTAGACTGCCCAGTAGTGTTGAGTATTTGATTGGTCATAATATTGATTTTGATATGGCCGTTCTAAAAAATGCAGGCGTGACACATACGCCTAAGCTGATATGCACCAATGCGATGGCTAACTATCTGCTACCTACGCTAGAAAGCCATAAGCTGGTCTCTCTTCTCTACCTCTTTCATCGAGATATCGCACGTGAGCAAGCAAAACATGCACATGCTGCTGTTTATGATATTTACTTCACTCAGTTGGTACTGGGTAGTCTGATTGATTTAGCCAATAGCCAAGGCCATGTCATCACTGATGCAGAGAGCTTATATGAGTTTAGCCAAATGGCACGCATACCCACGCATTTCAGTTTTGGCAAATATAAAGGTGAGGCTATTGCAAAGTTGGCAACCCATTCCGATGGAGCTGGATATCTAAAATGGATGCTCAAGCAAGACAGTATTGACCCTTATTTGGCTGAGGCTTGTCAGCAGGCTCTAGATACAGCTGGCTAAATCATAAGTGAGCGTATTTTAGTTTGAGATATAAAAAAAGCTGCAATACGTTTTTGTATTGCAGCTTTTAATACATATGATACAACCTAACTTAACATTTAGAGCATGTTCTCAATCTAAACGATAAATATTAAGTGAAGATGCGCCCTAATTGATGACACACCCCAAATAACTGATTCAGAATCATGCTTAAACGACTTATAGACAACATGAGCAATTGCGTTTGGTTTTAGACATTTTACCAATACCAGGGTTAAAGCTGTTGGTTGGGTCTAA